>DATIJK010000021.1:0-5122 GCA_035478715.1 Saccharimonadales bacterium (SeqCode) | reverse complement strand
AAGGTTCTGGCCGCGATGGTATCTTGTACAGTGCGTTGCAACATGCGCCGCATCGGCCGGGCGCCCATGCGCGGGTCGTAACCTACTTCCACGATTTTTTCGGCAGCATCTTTGGTTAATTGCACGAGGATATTCTGGTTCGCTAGTGTTTGGTTGATATCCGCCATCATTAGGCTTACGACCTGGACCAGTTCGCTTTGATTTAATGGACGGAATAGGACGATTTCGTCGAAACGGTTTAGTAGCTCCGGTTTGAATTGGCCGCTGTTGATGAGTTGGTCAGTAAATTCCTGTTCGAACGATTCGAGTTGCTGCCCCTGCATAATTCGTTCGCGGATCTTGTCGGCGCCGGCGTTGGATGTACAGATGATGATGCAATCTTTGAACGAAGTCGGGCGTCCGGATAAATCCGTCAGCTGGCCTTCGTCGAGCAGCTGCAATAGCAGATTCAATATGTTCGGGTGGGCTTTCTCGATTTCGTCGAGCAATACAACGCTGAATGGCTGCTCACGCGCCGCGAGAATCAGGCTTTTGCTTTCGTTCGCTCCGTTCGATAGTAGTCTTTGTACGTCTTCCGGCTGCTGGTATTCGGTCATATCCAGGCGGATCATGTTCGATTCGTCGTTGAAATAGGTTGCGGCGATCGATTTTGCCAGTTCGGTCTTGCCGACACCGGTGGGCCCTAGGAACAGGAAACTGCCGATTGGCCGCTTAGGATTTGAAACCCCTGCCCTGGCACGGCGCAGTGCTGCCGCCACGACCGTCACTGCCCGGCTCTGGTTGATCATTCGCTGATGAATCTGGTCTTCCAAATGCAAGAGTTTGTCGGCTTCCATTGGATTGGCTGAACTGACTTTAACGCCGCGCATCCGTTCGATTGATTGCTGTACGGACGAAGCATAGACGACGCCGTCTGAAGCCATAGTTGATGATTGCTCAAGCAGTCGGATCGCTTTGCCCGGATATGCCATGTCTTGATCGTACCGGCCGCTCAGCCGGTAAGCTTCGCGAATAGCTTCGTATGATACTAAAACGTGGTGTTTGACTTCCAGTCCTGCGGTAGCGTCTTCTACGATACGCATCGTGTCTGCTTCGCTTGGTTCTTGCAACACGA
Source organism: Saccharimonadales bacterium (SeqCode) (assembly GCA_035478715.1). GTDB lineage: Bacteria > Patescibacteriota > Saccharimonadia > Saccharimonadales > UBA4665 > JAICLK01. The sequence goes on along the minus strand of DATIJK010000021.1, from coordinate 4,008 downwards.
CCGGCGTTAATAACCCCGCGAACGCTTCATTATTTACTTTTAATCTCTGAAGATCATTCGGCGTCATGGCGAATATCATCTGGACGGCTCGGTTTTGCACGACCGGTAACAGAATTTGTGTAGCGTCAAATGAACCAGGCCCGCTCCCGAAAAATAGCTGGGCATCATCGAAGAATAATATTACATTACCGGCATGGGATGCCTCGTACAGCAGTGATAATACGATTTGCTCTAAATCGCCGGGTCCGCGTGCATTCGCTAGAATAACTGCGGATTCCAATCGAATAATTTGCACATGCGCCAGTCGGGGGCTGTCTTCCATCGTCAACAGTGCCTGGGCCAGCGCATAGCCGGTCTCGGTTTTACCGACCCCGACAGGCCCGACCATAGTGACTGCCGGTGCGCCGCTCGTCAGTGCGGCCTTAATGGCGGCTACTGTTTGCGACCCGGCTAGCCAATCATAATGCCCGCCGCTGTGTTCGACTGCCTGGCTGATGTTATAGCCGAATTGGTTCAAGCGCGGTGTAAATCCATTTGCCCAGTCACGCCCGACGCCGCCAAAAAACAATTTTTCGCGTCGCATCGATTCCAGCCCGCGAGCCAACCACAGTACGACATTGTCGATATCAGTCTCGGTTAACTTATTTCGTGTCAGCGTTTCTTTTACTACTGGCGTGTAGTGCAAAATGGCACCCGCGATGTGGTACGGTTCGATCAATCGGCTTTCCGTAAGGTTTGCCAAGCGGACTGTTTCGTACCAGACTGCGGCCATATCTGCCGCATTGTTGCTGATAACCGATTGCAGATCTTTTTTCGGCAATAGTAGATGGTTGGTTACGAATGTCGTTTGCCAATTATGGTCGAGTGCATGCCAGATTGACGCCGGTGTAATTGTCGAATGTGGCCTTAGAACGCTGAGCACTTCTGCGGATAACCTGTCTTCTATCCGGTCGCCCTCTGGCGGCAGCGGCAACAGATCCAGCCGGTACCATTCACTGATCGCAAAACACAACAAGGCTAAGCTGCCGGACAAAATTGCGAATTTGGACGGCCCCAGCAAAAGGATCACAGCTGCTAACAATACAAACAATCCTGCACTGGAAAGCAAAACTTGGTAACCGGCACGGCCGAATTTGGCAGCAAACCGGGCTTTCCGCGCCCGCAAACCCATCAGATTTAGTTGCTCAGCGTGCGATTGTTCCATCTAAATCAGCCCCCAGATGATCCCGAACAAAATCAATAAAGGTATCAACGGCCAAAAAATGACAATAAATACCGTAAATGCACTAAGCGCCAATAGCATAACTCCGGCTGTAATCAGCACAAAAATCCGGACTGTGAAGCCGACAGCGCGGCTAACTAGGTTATCACCGGCGGCTTGCATTTTTGCCTGCAAGCTGGCGCCTGGATTCGTTATAATTCTGCGCCAAGGGGCGAACAATGTACTCAGTAACAAAGGCGCCGAAAATGCCCTAGACGTCTGGTTGACCCGCCGCCAGCCTAACTTACTTTGTGTGCGCCAGCCTTCGCCGTACCACCATATAAAGAACTGCGCTAACATGCAGTTATTGTACCACTATATAAGCTGTAATTTTGCCGCTGTTCAGCTTATTTGGTCTTGCGCTTTAGTAGAATATGATACGGTTTCGCTGCAGTATAATAACCTGTAGGAGAGAGACTGTGAATACAGAAGTTTTGTCGGAGCTGCTAGGGATACCAAAACTCCCCGCATATCTAAAACAAGTCGAAAAAATCTTAGAAAACATCCTCATTTCTGATCATTCAAGCTTACTGGAGCCTTCACTTAGAATAGTAAAAAACAGCGGTAAGCGCCTGCGGCCTTTTTTGGTGATTGCGGCCGTTCTTGTTCAGGACAACGACATTAGTGAAGATACGTTACAAGCATGCGCCGCCATCGAGTTAGTGCACATCGGGACAATTGTTCATGACGATATCATTGATAATGCCGACATTCGTTGGGGTGCGCCAACCATTAATAAAAAAGAAGGTATGAACCAAGCACTATTAGTCGGTGATTACCTGCTTGCGTTAGCAGCAGCACAAGCAACAACAATCAGCAAAGAAATCGGCTATACGATTGCAAATACGATTGCCATCATGTGCGATGGCCAGAGCCAAGAGACTGTAGATGAATACAATGTCAATCGATCTATCGCATCGTACAACGAGGTGATTAATAAAAAAACTGCCGCACTTACAGCAGCAGCTTGCCGCATCGGAGCTATAAGCGCAAACTTCTCCGAATCACAAACGGCAGCAGTAACCATATACGGAGAATCTTTTGGAATGTCGTTCCAGCTAATCGATGATCTGCTTGATTTGCTTGCAACGTCCAAAGCCATGGGAAAGCCAGTCGGCAACGATATTAAAGAAGGAATTTATACCTTCCCAATATTATTTGCGCTGCAAAGCCCAGAAAAAGATCGCGCTAGATCATGGCTCGGCAATCACACCTCAGCCAAGCCAGATCGGTCAACCATAATGGAAACACTGAAAAATGCTGGCGCGATTGACGCGACGTTAAAAGAAATCCGCAGACATAATGAAATTGCATCAAAAACTATCGAAGGTCTTGGCGCTAACAAAGTAATTAAAGGTATGTCAAAGCTCCCCGACATTTATTTAGACTGGGCAATTAAAAAATTCCCATCAAGAATTAGATAAAAAACCTATTGTCCGCGTTCAAAATAATACTGCCAAGCCGGCAATTGCAGTGTAAAGAATTTTTCCGGAGAATTTTCAAACAGTGTTTTTAATTCGGTAACCGGAACCCATTTCGGGTCTTTGGATTCTGAAAGTTGGGCTTTCGGTTCGATGCCCGGTTCTACTTCGCAAATGAAAATACTGCCGAGCCATGGTCTGCCGTCTTTTAATTGCTGTACGCAGCAGAACGGTTTGAACCCGAATGCCGCGTCATCATTTGGTGAAAATAATTTAGTTTTTGACTCACCTTGTACTGATTGTAATGTCAGTCCTGCCTCGGAATTAATTTCGTGTGCAAGCGTATCAAATATATTCTCAAACGGATTATCCAGCCGGCCGATTGGAAACTCTAAAGTGCCGGTATACTTCGGATCACCGCCCGGTTTCCAACGTGTTTGCACAAAAACTTCTTTAATCCCGCCATTGTCCCGTTCCAAAATCGCGCCTACGCAAGCGACAGCTTCTTTTTCGCACGGACCGGTTGGTTTATTGCCGATAAACCGAATCAGATTATGCACGCCTTTTTCCGCGTCTTTATACGTTTCGCCATGGTTATCAAGTAAACTTATGTCAAAGAATTCGGAAAATATCCGCATGCTATCAGTGCTGAAATATCGTTTTGTCGTGTTGTCTATCTGAAAATAATCCGATTCAATTTGCCTGCCTGAGCCATATTCGGGGTCAGAAACAGAATTGGTAAAAACAGCGACGACGCCGCCAGGTTTTAATACGCGGGTTATGTTATCAAAAATTTTCCAGGTAGTGTCGATGTCAAAATAATGCAATGATAAATGCGCATACACGATATCAAAGGTGTTTATTTCGAATGGAAAATCATCCCGTAAATCAATTTTTTGAAATGTCACTTTTGAAGCAAGTTTATCTGGCAATTTTGATTTGCTTAATTCGAGTGCCGAATCTTCTATGTCGGTCGATACGACTTCATAACCTTGTTCAGCGAAAAATCGGCTGTCTTGGCCTTGCCCGGCTCCAAGGTCAAGTATCTTACCGGATTTTGGGAAATACTTAATGGCATCTTGCGCAAACAAATTTGGCTTATCGATCCAATCTGTGTCTTTGTATATTTTGTGCAAATTATCCCAAGCTTTGTTATCTGTGGCCATACTTTTCCTTTTATGTTTATGGCGGAGAGACAGGGATTCGAACCCTGGGTACGGTTGCCCGCACACACGCGTTCCAGGCGTGCCAATTCAACCACTCTTGCATCTCTCCCTACCTTATTTTTAATCTGGCGTGCACCTAACGCGGGCTGATACAAAAATT
>DATIJK010000020.1:0-45902 GCA_035478715.1 Saccharimonadales bacterium (SeqCode) | reverse complement strand
GATTTGCAGGGCGCTGACTTCAGCTACAGCGCGCTGGGTGGAGCTACCTACGATAAGTCAGACCTTACTGGCGCGACGTTCCGCGCAGCTGATCTGACCGGCGCATCATTCAAAGGCGCGAATCTGACTAATGTGAAGTTTGCCGCGAGCAGTTTGCAAAACGTAGATTTTTTCGGTGCAAATCTGACAGGTGCAAAAATTACGGCTTGTGCGATGAAAGGTTCAAAGTTTGATGAAGCAACTTTGGCAAATATCGATTTCCGCCACTCGGATCTGAGCGGGGTATCGCTTGACGGTTTTACGCTGACCGGTATAAATTTCAGTGGGTCGTCACTCAGAAAATCATCATTCAAAAACACGGTACTTAATGACATCACGTTTCATCACACAGATGCGAAAAACACCGACTTTACCGGCGCGGAAATGGACAAAGTCACCTATGCCTTGCTGAAAGGCGCCAAAGCCAACGTCGAAAACGTGACGATAATTTAATCGAATTAGGCTTATGCGGCTGCCGCTAACGAATGCCGCGTAACAATATCACCAATTTTCGCAGCTGATTCCGCATATCTCGAAAACAGGAATCCATGCCCGCCAGATTCGAACAGGTGTGCTTCTGCATGTAATATCATTGCCCCGACCTCTACGAGGCGTCTGGGAATAAGCGGGTCATCGTCACTGTATAAAAATGCCAGGGGCATTTTACTTTCCAGTATGGTTCTCTTAAAAAGTGAACGCCACGCGAGCATAAAACTTAGACTAATTGCTTGCTGTTGTTCGAGGTGCGGTAATAATTGTATTTGCCGTTTGAGCAGATGCGAATATTCTTCAAAAAGTGCTGGGTCGTTAAAATCGCCGCCATAAATTTCGCCGACTGTCGCTTTCGTACGCCAAGGCATCGATACTGCACTGACGGCTTTCATGCGCGGCATTTTGAGTAATGGTACTGGGACTGCCGGCAAAGTCGCGGCACCAGTGACCGATGTGACGATTTCTGGATGATCAATGCCAACTTGTTGTGCCAAAACACCACCAAACGAAACGCCGACAACGTGGCTGGGTTTGCCGATAACGCCATGCATTGTAGCAGCCGCATCTTTGGCATATCGATCAAGTGTTGCCGTGAAGGGCGGGCGGTTTTCGTGCTGGATTTTATTTATAGCCGTAAGCCAATGAATCGGCGTTAGATACGGTTGTAATGTTGAGCGAACTGCGGCTTCTGCCATGGTCATGTACGAATCAAATGCTCTTCCGAAAATTGAACGCCGATCTTCTGCCAGCCCGATCGTGTAAACGTCGAAGCCCATAGCAGCCAATGCGTGTGGCAAGTTGCCAGCGCGATTCGCCTGCATGCTGATACCGTTGAAAAAAGCTATGCTCTCACCATTCGGTTCGACTGTCGGTTCGTAGTGTACGTATGGGGCGTGTCGATTTTGGCTCAATTGATAGTAGGAAAGGTCAGGAATTTCTAACAGGCGGTCGGCCGTAATCATTTACAAATAAATTATAGTATAAAATGAGCATATCGCAAATTGCCAGATTAAACAAAAAAGGTTTTTGTTTTGTTAAAAATCTAACTGGTCAATAGCATGTTTTTAAGATACCGTTTAACTATGAGAAAAATTATTTTACTTACATTTGTCAGTTTAGATGGAATTATGCAGGCACCCGGGGGATCAAAAGAAGATGTCGAGGGCGATTTTCCGTATGGCGGGTGGACCTATCAGTATTTCGATCAAAAGATGGGCGAGGTCATGGGCGAACAGATGTCTCAGCCATTTGACATGTTGCTTGGTCGCAAAACATATGATTTGTTCGCATCGTTCTGGCCGACCGACGATCATAAGAACGATCCAGGTGCCGATGTATTGAATCGTGCGACAAAGTATGTCGTATCGGCTGGCAACCCTAAACTAGACTGGGACAAGTCAGAATTAATTACCGGTGATGTCATCGCCAAACTGAAAGCTTTAAAAAAAGAAACCGGGCCGATGCTACAGGTTCACGGCAGCAGCGAGCTGATCCAGACGTTATTGCAAAACGATTTGGTAGACGAGATTTGGCTTAAAATATTCCCGGTGACACTCGGTACTGGAAAACGTTTGTTCGGTGATGGCACGATAGCCGCAGCCTTCAAACTGACAAAAACGACGGTATCTCCCAGTGGTGTGATTTGTGCTAATTACAAAAGAGCCGGCAAACTTAAGACCGGCTCGGTTGTGTAATTAACCAACTGTTATTTCGCAGCGTTGATATTCACCATCCAGGTGATGCCGAATTTGTCATTGACCATACCGAACTGGTCGCCCCACATCTGCTTTTCCATTGGCATAGTGACTGTGCCGCTTTCGCCAAGTTTTTCAAAATAGCTTTTCAATTCGGCTTCGTCTTCGCCGCTTAGTGACATGCTGAAGTTACTGCCAGGTTTGTATTCGAACTTTTTTGTAATATCCGCGGCCATGAATTTCCAGCCACCCGGAGTTTCTAGCTGCGAGTGCATTATTTTATCGGCATCTGCGGGGTCTTCAGCTGCTTTGAACTCGCCAAAAGTATTCAGGTCGAGTTTGCCGCCAAAAACAGACTTGTAAAACTCCATAGCTTCGCGGGTATTACCATCAAAATTGATATAAGGATTAAGAACTGTCGCCATACTGCACCTCCAGATTAAATGATATGTCCATTATAGATTATATAAAATTTCAAAACGAACAGGTTAAGCGAATCTTTTGTACATTTTGCTGACCTGATAATAATATAATTAAATAATGAGTGAAACTATTCAACTTTGTGGTGATACCTGCCCCTTATGGCCGTTACTGAAAAGGGAAGATGGTGCGGCATTGGCTGCGGAGGCCATAGCGTGGGCGGAAAGCCCGCCGAGTGCGCATGAAGATATCCGACATCCGGACTTTCCTAGAGTAGGAATGGTCGAACAGGACCTGGCTGTTCGGTGTTTATTCAGACATTGTAATCGTTAATGGTAGTAGTTATTATTAACAGCATAAGCATTGACAAAAATCAAAAAATAATGTAAAATAGCTAACCTATGAGTTGGTTAGGTGAAACCCAGCAGGAATTGAATGAGCGAGGTTCTTTACTAGTTGCCTCTGTTGCCGATTTAGCGGTGGTTTCGTCTGTGGCGTATACAGTCAGTACAAACCCTAATGCGTATGCTTGGCCTCACTCCGAAACGCATATTATCAAACTGGCTCCGGATGCAGCGCGCCTGGCATTCGCAGACGAAATAACGTGCCATCTAGATTCTGTCGGTCCGACTGACGGAACATTTCCGGATAATGATGGCGATAGTCGGACAGTTGTTAAATTCAAGCTCGGGTTCGACGAGACTTCACGCTGGCAAGCAGCACGCGACCAATACGATAAAGATGACAGTATGCTCTGGCGTGATGAAGACGTAGAAGTTACCGAATATGATCCTTTCGGCGCGGAGCCGCAACAAATCGGGGATCCAACCGACATGATCATTGCTCAAGAAGTGGATGATGGCGATGTGGCAGGAACCGTATCGACACAGGCTTTAAATGCCGGCGGGGTATTTGAAGTTGCCATACGGGAAGATACAGAGACCGGTGCCGGAGGACCGACTAGCGGCCTTCGAGAAACAAAAGCCCGACACGTCTGTGGCGCATTCCGATGGGTTAATGGTCAATTCGAAATTGACGATCCGCCGGTTGGCCATAGTTGGTCCAAAACGCTTGTAGGCAGTCAAGCTAATGATTTTACTAGGATCTAATAAAAAATCATTTTATTACGGCATCAACAAACTGCAACTAGAACAAAAGTAATTCTATACATAACCGTTATTTAAAATACTCTCACGAAATGCTTTAATAGTTGTTATGGCAAATACAACACAAAAATCTCAAGTTAAATCTTCAAATAAACCATCAGAACCATCGCATAAAGCCAGAACTTTCTTTTCGGCCTTGCTCGGGACTGTCGCAGTATATTTGATATTGATGAGCATCACGGTCGTATGGCTGAACCGGACGCTGACCGATACGAATACCTATGTTGCGACTGTCGGACCATTGGTGTCCAAACCAGAAATCCAGAATTACGTCGCCGATAAAGTCACCGACCAGATATTGCAGAATGCACCAACTGTTGATTTGGCGAAAAAGTTGCTGCCAGCGAAAGTTGTCCAGCTTGCGCCAGCGCCGGAACAATTAAAAGCAGCGCTGCAGCCGATAATCCGGCAGAATGTACTGCAAGTCGTGCAATCCCAGCAGTTTGCACAGCTATGGCAGAGCACAAATCAAAGTGCACACGCAGCGCTCGTTACCCAGCTTAACAGCAACAACGTAAGTGCGATATCGCTCGATTTGAGTCCTGCAATCACCGGGGTGGTCGCCCAGCTGAAAACTACGCAGCTGAAGCCGATCGCGGATCAAATCAAGGTCAAATCCGACACGGGCAAACTAGATATCAAAAACGACAAAATCAAACGCATTCACTATTTCTATCATTTGTTCAAAGAAGGTACGATCGTACTGATTCTATTAGCGATACTATTGGCAGCATCAGCTATCTGGCTTTCAACGCATCATGGCAAAACAGCCCGCCGCATACTATTCGGTGTTGGAATCTTGTCACTTTTGCAGGCGGCAATTTTAGCGGCGCCAAGTTATGCAACAATTTCTGGGACAAACGCCGCGGATCAGGCTGCGGCAAAAACGATTGCGCAGGCACTATTCCACAATTTGCAGGTGGCAAGTCTGGTTATTGGTTTGGTTTGTATTGTGATCGCAATCGGCTGGAAGCTATTCGCCAAATTCAAACATTAAATGAAGTATTAAACAGTTATAATCTGCGCCAAACGTGGCTTTAAATTAGCCATGCTACAGGGTTAAGCTAGGCGCTGAGACAGACGATGCTACCGGTTGGTGATCCGTCTTCAACGGCATAAAATAGCGCAATAGCGTTTGATTGTAACGAACCAGCAGCATTTCCAGCAGAATTACAGTTCTCGCCTGAGAAAATTGCCATGGTATTCGTAGTGATATGGTTGATATCTGGCGTGGTGCTGGTATTAACAACTGCAGGTGTTTTAGTCGTTGCCAATGTATTTGGCGTATTTATATAAATATTATTCGCCATATTTGCTGGGGCATCGATTGATGCACCAGTGCCAACATAAAATCCAAGTTTAATTTGCGGATATTTACTTGTGTCGGAATTATTCATGATGTCGACCGATGTTAATTCACCGTTGTCATTCTGGATTCGGTTGAGCCATAAACTGGGATATGCCGTTTTAAAATCTGCCAAAGTTGCCGTAATTAAAGACGCATCGTGTTTGCGCTGCGTATTCCGTGACGAGCGCTGCAACGACGGGACGGCCAAAAATACGATTATCATGATCAGCCCGGCAATCGCAAGAACGATCAAGACTTCAATGATCGTAAAGCCACGTGCCCACCGTAAATTGTTCGATTGCATGCTATTTATTTCGCTTGTGTTTACACTGCCAAGTATAGTGTGATCCATCACAAATTTCAACGCAGAATATAAGCTGAAGATAATACTTTAATTTAAATAATGCCAATCTATCACATGATATAGTAGAGAAAATGAATAACGAGATGAGTGAGGCGGCTCGATTAAGTGAGTTGAGCGATGTAAGTATCGTTAATGCTTTTGAAGCGGCTTGCACACATGATGATATGATCGATGTTCGGGATATGTTTGGCCGTGATATTATGGGACGCGTTTTTGACAGGATTGGTGATCCGGATCTTGCAAGAGTGCCATTATTACTGCACGGAGCAGAGGTGATACGACATGATGGGCAACCAGCTACACTGGCAGACTACTTGTCAGTTTCTGTTGACCGCAAACACGGCGCAGATAGTATGATTTTGGAATTTGTAAAGGTTCAAGTTCCCGATAATCCCGAGCAGGATCCAACGTATAGTAAATACATAGCTGGATTAAAAGCCTTTATGGATATATATTTAGAAGAGCTAAGCGGTTAAGTTTATACAAATCAAATAGTTGAATAGGGTGGTCTGTTAAGTGGGAATCGAAGCATTATTGTTAGCTCCGGATACAAGTAATCTTGATACTGACCTGATTAATCTGCAAGCTCAGCAAGGCGAACAGGCAAATAATCTTGAAGCGCAAAATGCTGCCGATGAAGAGCAGGCGCAAAGTGTAACGATGTATGAATATACTTTGGCAAGCGGGATTACTGAACGCGTATCGAGTTTCGAAGAAGTCGTGGCAAAATGCCCGAAATTTCAAAAAGTATATGAACGAAACCCAGAAGCGGCAAAGGCCTTGTTTGAGTTGACTGCCAAACCCGTCATCGTACCAATTGAAAAAACTGATAATCATCCAGACGAACGTCAAAAAGATGAACAACCAGAAAAAGTAGCAGGTCAAGCTGAAAAGACCAATCAAGCGAGAGCTGAAACGCCATCTGCGCGGATAATTGAACCTATAGTAAGACGGCAGGAACTGCGCGATTTAGACGTCACGGGACAGAGACTTAATACTGTGCAACATCAAGCGGTGCGTGCAGAAACAAAAAAGAGTCGTGAGTTAACTGGTGAAAGTCGCACAAGCGTTCTTGAAGATATCCGTGATCGAATGGCCGAGTTGTCAGACCAGCATCAATATGAACGCTCGCAGAAAGATGGCGAAGCAGTTCCTCAAAATTCCTCGGCAAAGCAGCCAAATAAAGTCAGGAAAGATCGCAAAGTTACCACCCAAAAGAAGCCGGTGATTCGTCAGACCGTGGCCAGATCAATACCAATACCGAAATCTACCGCAAATGCCCGAAAACAAAAACCGGCAATTCGTGAAAAGGAAGTTGTCGAGCAACGGCCCGTGGAAACGCCGAATATAACGATGGAACTTCCAGAAATCGTAATTCCCGAATATGGCCCTGAAATTGTTGCTGCATCTGATATAGAAGCTGCGGCGATCAATGATTCGGAATTAATCGAAGCGATTGATGATATGGGCGCAGCAGAAATTTTAGAATTAGAATCCACCGAAGAAATGGAAAGTGAATACGTTCCTTCGACACTTGAAGCAAATGAATTATTTGAATCATATTTGACGGCTGATGAGGCGCATGAGCCTGTAACTGATGAAGCAATGGAGATTTATCGAGAAATACTGCAGATACAACTTGAAGACGCATATGATTTACAAGCTTCAGTGGATCAAGAACAACAGCTAGATTCGAAATCGAGTAAACAGCCTATTTTGCAAACTGCAGAGTCGGCGGAAATAAAGGCGGATGACGAAATCGTTCAGCAGCTAGAAAGACTTTTCGGAATCGAACGAGCGGAGGATTCACCGAAAGGCCTCGTAATGCTACAGGAAAAAGCTAATGATCAGGATATTGAACAATCGTTGATCCAATTAGCGGTAGTATTACCAGAGTTAGCGGCGGTCCAAGAAGCGGAAACGGACGCAACGCCGGTAATTGCATTAGCTACTGCTATAGAAAGTATCACGCAAGCGTTCGAAAAAGCTTTGCAAGATTCCCACGAACTATATTATCCGCCAGCTATAACTCCGGAATTGACCCAGGCATTGTTAGAATTTATCCGTCTGCTTGGATACGAAAATCCTGGCGAACAACTTATAAAATTTTTACACAAATACGATCTTGAGCTGTTGATGGAAGCGATAATCAGGCTGCACAAAATACTTAAGGCAGGCGATTTGCAACGGCCGCAAAAAATAACAGCCGTTTCAGACGATGTTGATGATAGGGCCGCGAGACAACTTGGCGGCCTATCGATAGCGCTCGTAAGCAAGTCTCAAATATTTGCAATCGCTGCATAATAATTTAAGCTTAAAAGTTTGAATCCGCAGAAAACTATTCGCTGAAGGGATCGTTGCGGGCTTGGTTGAATAAGGCCTGGACCTGAATATTCTGGTTCTGAAGTTTTTCGATCTTGTTTAAGGTTGCTTTATCGATTTTTGGCTGTGCAATTGCCTGTTCTTTTGCTGTTACCTGTGCATCGCTCGGAGCAGCTCCGGATAAGCTGTCAATCCGTACCACCATGAATGTATACAGCAGTAGGAATATCAACAAAATTATGAAATTCAAATATTTCTTAGCGAACGCCTGGGCTGGCTTCAGTTTGGATAAAATCGGTTTAAGTTGGTCTTTCATTTCTTTATATAAATATTAATTACTATTTGGAACGAAAGCCTATTGCCGGCAGAATCATCAGGCGTGATGGTTAGCTGGCTGACTTCTGCAGTATGGCGGTTGTTTTCGAGCGCTTTTAAGAAGTTTGACAGCTGGCTATATTGGATCGTTTTGGTCGTGTCACTTTGAATAGTGATCGGTAGCACGTATATGCCTTTTAAGCCGACGGCTGGTAGCAGCTGGCTCGGCACGACGGCGATCTTCGGACCGGCAGTCGCTACCGGAGCACCCCCAGTCGTTGACCCCACCGAAGTTCCGCCAAGATTTGACGCAGGGAAGGTGATGCTGGAAATCGCAATATTATTTTGGTTTGCAAACGATACTATTTCGCGGACAGATCGTGCCTGGTCTTTTTCTTGGGGCACGACCGATTGTGCAATCTTATTTAACGGAGTGTATTTGATAACACTCTGCTTTGCCTTGGTGAGCGCCGTCTGCTGGTCGTTAAGCACTTGTGATTGCAGGCGCAAGTCTGACAGGTGGGATGATTTGCTCGTCAAAAGTTTGTTGCCCAGCACCAGGCTAGCAATTCCGAGCACACCGACACCTACAAGCGATCCGATCATAATGAAATACATCTTTTTGGCGGTCATTTTTTGCTCCCGGATGATGTGGCATTGATAAACAGGAATGGGTTTTTACTGACGAACTGGGCGCGGAATTGGGCTTTGCACGGATAGGTACTCGACAGGCCGGTACCGCCGGCTGTACATTGTATTGAAACGATATCCGCTTTGCTGAAAATCTTGTTATTTGGATCCTCAAGGTTTATTTGTATCTGCGTGGCCGTATTGTAATTTGTCGTTGCAGCTTGCAAATTTATGCCGCCCGAAATGCCGGTGATATTTATGCCGGTCAAAACGGCGCCAGACGGCATCGCTTTGGCTACCTGGTTCAAGAGTGCCGAAAATAGCACTTCCTGGCTCAGTACGGTATTCATAAGTTTCAAGTTATTCGATATAGCTGATACTTGTTTAGTCGTGCCTTCCAGGTTCTCGTCTTTCAATTGTTGCTTCGTGTTGTTAACCAAGACCTGGTTGGCTGTGACAGCTTGGTTGAGAAACACCATACCCCAAGTCGTTACCGCGATGATGCCGACAATGCCGCACGACAGCCAAACCAGCCATTTACGCATGACGCTGTTTTTGCGCGCGTATTTATAGCTTTCCTTGGTAGCGGGTGGCAGCAGATTAATCATGTGAATATTTCCTTCGGCTTCAACAGGGCCAATCCGCCCGAGGTAATGTAGATTGATTTTTCGACATCATTTGGCCGCGTCGTAGTTTTGAAAGCCAGTTTCTGCCACGGGACGAATGACCTGGCCGGGGCTCGGAGGGCTTCGGTGATGTAGTCGTTCAATCCAAGCAGATTCGAGCCGCCGCCAGTCGTGACTATCTGGCCGATCTTTTTACCTGGCGCGTGTTCTTCGTAATAACGCATGACGCGACGGACTTCTTCGACGATTTGGTCGAGCTGCGGTTTGACGGCGTTCCGGATTTCGCCCTGTTTGATGCCAGGCCCTATGCCATAACGGGTTTTCATGAAATGGCTTTCCTGAGTGGTGATCTGTAATTTCCCTGCAATCAGTGCGGTCAGGTTCTCGCCGCCTCCGGGTACAGTACCGGCAGTAATGACGCCGCCATCGTACACGATTACATCTGATGCGACCGCGCCGAAGTCAATTATTACCGTCGGGATATCAGAAGCGTGGTCGAGTTCGGCGAACAGACGGCTGACCGCAGTCAGTGTTGGCTCGACCGCTATGACTTCCAGCTCCAAGAGGCTAATGAGTGCCAGATAGGAATCAACGATTTTCTGTGGTACGGCAGCAACGAGCAGCTGGATGTCTTTATCGGTCTTGCGGTTGATGGTGTAATCGGTGTAAAGCTCGCGCATCGGTAACGGAATGTACTGTTCGATTTCCAATCTGACAGCATTGCTCAGATCATCAATCGCCTGGGCGGGAAGAATAACGCTCCGGATGAACGTGCGCGCAGACGGAATTGCAATCGATATACGGGTGGTGTCGATTGCCCCAGACATCTTTTCAACCAGCAGTTTTTGCATTTGCCTGGCCAACGGTTTTGGGTCGGTGATGACACCGTCTTTGATCAGCTGAGGATCAAAATCAGCAGCCCCATATGCGGTAACGGCGTAATTGTCTTTGCTGCCTGAAATCTGCATTACTTTGATGCTGTTATAGCCGATGTCAACACCGAATAACGGCATCTCGCGGTAAAACATACTCAAGGTGTTCGCAGCCATACCGCTACACCCTGCCCAGCATCCGCATTAGCTTCAGCAGCATTTTTTGAGTAATTTGCATGTTTTTATCTAGCCCACCACATCTGTTAATTAAGCAAAAGCTCTTACCAATAACTATACCATATCTAACGCTGTAAAATGTGTTAATTTGGAGGGGTTGTTTGTTGGTACAGAACTGCGCGCCATGATAAGTTCGTCGGTATCTGGTCGACGGGGAACGTCGGGTTGAATGCCAGATCGAATGGCGTACCTGAATTGGTGGCGATGTAAACATTTTTACCCGAAACGCCTGCCAACGATTGCCCGGCGCTGAACTTCGTACGCTCGAGACACAAACCATTAGATGCGAGTAAAAACAACGCCGGTGCGTTTGTCGTTTGAGAACCATTAGTGCCGACATGTATGGCACCGCCATCAGGACAAGCAACACTAAGTGAACTTGGATCACTGCCATAAGATACAAGTACGATCGGACCGCTTCCTGCTGAAGTCTGAACTGATGCGAAGTCTACGTCGCCTTCGACAAAGATCCATTTTAGGGTGCTCGTGGTGTTATTGAATGTGGGGCTGCACGAACTCGCTTGGCAAAAATTCGCTCTCACATGGACATTATCAGATATGTTGATCGTCTTACTTCCAAGGTCAATATTACCGCTTGTCCCGCAACTGCTGCTTACATTACTGCTGCTATCTGGGTAATGTGTATGATTCGGCACGCTTGGTATCGATAATGGTGATGTTCCGGTCCAATCGCTGCACGATCCGGCGTTTAAGCTCGAGTTATCCATGAACTGGCCGAATGGTACAAACGTCGAAACTATTTGGTCGACACTCGTGTTAGCCGACACGTTAAAATCGGTATTGCTCGTATTGCCAGGCGGAGTAATACAGTTGTTATATTGCAATTTCAGATTCGTTTTGGTTTGTCCGGCGTGCGTGAACGATGCCGGCTTGAGCAGGTTACCGGTGCCGCCGATCGAACAATTGCTGGCACCCGTGTTCTTGCCGCCGACCGTAATATTTTCTGCGTATAATTTATTGGTGTTTTTCGCCATATTGATATATCCGTTAATGTAAAGATCAACAGCTGTAACAGTTTTTACGGAACTGGCGATATCCAGGATATTTCGGCTGACAATTGCGCTCGAAGTCGTGGTCGACGACCGTTTGGCGACAACGCGGACAGTCCGGGTATATGTCGGCGTAGAAGCAGTCTTGGGTACATAGACGTTTCCGGTCGCCATGATAATCATTTGATTGGAGTCACTGCCGGCGCTGACGGTATTTGTAAATGTCGCTTTATCCTGTGCAGCCGTTAAAATCGTAACCGGCGACGCAGTTCCGCTATAGCTGCCGGAGGCGCTATTGAGCATGGCTAGAGCTGCGTCAGCACCGGACTCTGCGGCATAGAGCGCTTGCAATTGATAGACCCTTGACCTTGCACGGTATAACACGCTGTTTGACAGGTCCACCAGCCCAAACAGTATGACCGTCAAGAACATCATGATGAACAAAATGTTCGGCAGAATGAACCCTTTGTCTGGTTTCATGGATTTTGCTTTAAAAATATTTCGCATGTATCTTCCTTTAGATATTCAAAAGCGCTATACGGATAACAGTTATATTTGATGCGTTATTCACGCCATGGAACTGGGCTTTTGCTGATTCGTGCAAGGTAAATTCGACCGCTTCAACCAGCGGATAGTCAGGCCCGGCATAGGTGCTGTTCAGCGAATCGTAAACAGATGTCCAATCAATCGTATTGCCGGACCGTGAGAAATAACGCATATCAACCGACGACAGATTATCGATCACCGTTTTATCCGACGGACAGCTTGATGAAGCGAGTGCTGGCGGACAGCTGGTTTTGGCGATATTGTTTACCACGTTCGGATTCGCAAGCGTGCGCAGCATCAATGCCTGCCTGGATCCATCCAGATACAGCACGTATTCGTCATCGTATGTCACTGTTCCGTTATATACGATGGTATGCGATGTGTTCTGGCTGGGTCGGCGGAAATATAAAATCGGTTTAATCGTACCGCTCGAACCCATAGTTGTATTGCCCGGAATAGCATGGATCGGCAGCCAGTATTGGCCGCTGGGTATGGCCGGGTCGGCATCGAGCGTATGCAGGTCCGCAATGCTGTTCTGTATTATCAGGCCGTCTGATGCGCTGATTAATTGCCGCAATTGGTCTTGCGCGTTCAGCCTGGAATTAAAGGTCTGTAAGTCGGCTTGTATATTCGCGCTGTTACCCCAGTAATCGATCGTGAAGGTGACGATCATACCCATCAGAACCAACGTTACTGCCATTACAGTAATTAGTTCTACGATCGTGAAACCTTTTTGCTCCAAGTGAGTTTTTGATTTCATAAATCTTTTCATTACAGCTGACCAAGGCCGTTCTGTGTTATCAGCATTTTGATCTGGACGGGCGGTGAGGCGCTGAAAGGACCTAAGAAATTAACACTGACCTGGACAACTTTGGAGCTCGCGTAAGCACTCAGTGGGTCAGTTCCCGGTAAGCTTGACGTCGGCGTTACGGTTAAAGTAGGCGTGTAAGTATTTGTGCCAGTTCCGGTGTCTTCTGATTGGAACGAATTGTTCGGGAAACAGTTGGTCGTCCCGTTTAATATGCTGTAATCGAGCGCACGGTCGAGTTCCGGACAAGCACTCAACACGGCGTAAATTTCGTTGTATTCGCGGGCGTTCTGATACGCGCGACGCAACGAGTTGTAAGCCGAAGTAATGCCCAATACGATAATTGGAAAGATGGCAATCGAAAGAATCAGTTCAACTATTGTGAACCCGTGCGATTTGTTTTTACCGCGAAGAATAAGTTTCATGCCTATGATAGTTATTATACATTGTCCTTATGTTTAAAAAGAGCCCCGATTGCCGGGGCTCTTAATTCAAGCTCTTTTAATTTTAATGGCTTGTCTTGACGTATGTAGTTGCGCCGTTGACTGATCCTTCGTAGGTAGCCGTAAGCGTAAACTTAGTACACATTGTCGCGGAGTTATCACAAGCGTTGCCGCTGTCATCAGTCGGCTGGTAAGCGTATGATTTAGCTGCCGGCGATGCTACCAACGTCTGGGCTGTGCCCTGCGGGTCTTTCAACGCGTCTGGGTCAAGACCCTTCAGGTTGCCTGATACCCAGCTGGCCGTGTTCATGTTGGTAAGTGTCGGGTAGTAACCATTGTCGGCGTTGAACGCTTCCAAGTGGCTATCGATCGAGTTGATATCTGTCTGGCGCTTCGTGTTACGTGCTCTTTGTTGAATGCCCGTGAATGTAATGATAACCAGCGTCGCCAGGATGCCGATGATGACAATCACGATCAATAGTTCCACGATGGTGAAACCGCTTTGCTTGCGTTTTAGTGAGACCATGGGTGCCCACCCTCCTATAAATAAAATTTTTATATATCCTGCTGATAAAATCACAGCGAGAACTACCAAGGATTATCAAGCATAAGCTTAGTTTCGTCAAGCACAATTTTGGTCTTTAGCGGACACCATTTAGGGTGTAGAAACATGGAAAATGTGCGCGGCGTCACATGTAATGTAAGTATATATTGATATAACACCAGAATTATGTTAGATTTGCAAAATAAAATAGGAGTAACGGATGCCGCCTGTTCCTGGATTTAGGGAAATTTTATATGCTTTTCCGGATACCGATGATTTTATGGAACTGGAAAAACAATGGGCGGACGGTGATTTCGTTGCAAGGGCACTCGGCCGTTTAGTTTTTGAAAGTTTGCCGGACAAACCAGTCGTATTGTACTTAAATGTTAGCCGCGACCCGCAAATCGTCGGTCAGATACTTGCAATGAAATCTGATCCGCGCGCAAGAGCATTCCAATCAGATACTGTGGAATGGCGGAAGCCAACAAGGCCTGCAGCCTAGTTTCCGATATTCTTGTTCAGACTGGCGATCGGGCCCATGACACTGGCGGCGATCAAACCAACGACGCTACCCAGGACCACAATTAAAATAGGTTCGATGATGGAACTCAAACCCTCAATGGTCGCATCTACCTCTTCATCGTAGAAATCAGCCACCTTTTCCAGTATCGTATCGATTTGGCCGGTTTCCTCGCCGACGGCTAACATCTGGCTAATTATCGGCGGGAAATTCTTGCTTTTAGCTAGCGTTTCGCTCAGCTGTTTGCCGTTCTTAACTTCTATCGCGGCGGCTTTCAATTCCTTTTCGATTACTTTATTGCCGATCGCCCCACCAGTGACATCAAGCGATTCCAATACGCTAACGCCGGCTGACATCAACGAGGCAAACGTCCGTGCGAACCGTGCTATGGCGATTTTGCGGATGACAACACTGAGCACGGGAACCCTCAAAAGAAATACATGCCACTGGTATTTACCTTTCGGCGTTTTGATGTAGCGCAGAAACAGAAACGTGCCGATGACAATTAGCGGAATCAATATCGGCGCGTAATGCTGCATGATATGGCTCAATCCCAGCATGATCCGTGTTTGGATCGGCAATTGCGCCCCAGGCGTCAGGTTCTGGATGATCTTGCCGATTTTGGGCATCAGGAAAATCATGATGAAAAAGAATGCCACCACCATGATTGCCATGATGACCGATGGGTATGTCATTGCGCTGACGATCTTTTTATGGATGCTGGCCTGTTTTTCTTCTTGTGCGGCCAAGCGTTTCAAAATCTTATCCAGGATACCGGCGGCTTCGCCGGCTCGGATCATATTGACATAGACTTCAGAAAAAACATTCGGGTAGCGCGCAAACGCATCAGCCAGGGGCCGCCCGCCCTCCACATCTTTGGTGATGGATTCTATCACTGATCTGAAATACTTACTGTCCGATTGTGCTTGCAGCGTAGACAATGCCCGAGCCAACGGTACGCCAGCCGATATCATTGTCGATAGTTGCCGGGTAAAAATAACGAGATCGCGCGATTTGACCTTGTTGCCGAAACTCAAGTTCAAGACATTTTTCCCGCCGCTCGATTTGACGACCACAGGCTTCAGCTGTTGCCGGCCGAGCATCGCTATGGCTTCGTCATGAGTGGGGGCTTCGATGATACCCTGCTGGGTTTTACCGTCCTTAGTTGTGGCAATATAATTGAATTTCATTAATTGCAACCTCGCGGAACTATTCTAAACGGCACATTTTGCCCGCAAATCTGCGCTTCGATGCTCACGTACCAAAAAGTACGCTGCGCTTCGATGCTCAATTTTCGAACAAACTGTACCATTTACAATAATTCCTTATCATTTTTCCACTGTAACACGTAGGATTTCTTCGATTGTGGTGATGCCGCGCAGGGATTTGATGAACCCGTCAAGTTGCATCGTTACCATACCTTCTTTGATGGCTTCGGTCTGGATATCTTCACTGGTGGCGCCGGCTACGATTAATTTAGAAATCGCCGTTGAACCGGGCAATGCTTCGTATATGCCGACGCGCCCTTTATAGCCGGTGTGATTGCATTGGTCGCAGCCGCCTTCGTGGACGCGCCAGAGCCGTTTAATGCCGGTTTCGGTCGATGATAAATCAGCGCTCTTCTGCTTGTCCGAATTGTCGGATGTCTGCGTAACCCTCAGATCCTGCGCCTGTTTTTCGAGGTCATGAATAACTTGCATGACTTCCGGGTTATCTACCTGGAATATGTGCGAAAGCTGCTTTAATACCGCTTCGTCAGGTGCGTACTCTTCCCGGCAATAACCGCACAGCACACGCACAAGACGTTGGCCGATAACGGCGCGTACCGTGCTGGCGATCAGAAACGGTTCGATGCCCATGTCGAGCAGACGGGGAAGGCTGGTGGCGGCATTGTTAGTGTGAAGGGTCGAAAAGACAAGGTGTCCGGTCAATGCAGCCTGCACTGCCAAGTCTGCTGTTTCGCGGTCTCGGATTTCGCCGACCATGATGATGTTCGGATCCTGCCGAAGTAATGACCGCAAGCCGGATGCGAATGTCATGCCGGCGACGGGATTGACCTGCGTCTGGTTGGTGCCGAAAACTTTATATTCGATTGGGTCTTCGATTGTCGAAATATTGACGCTTGGTTTATTCAAAATATTCAGAACACTGAAAAGTGTCGTTGACTTTCCTGATCCCGTCGGGCCGGTCACCAGTATCATGCCGTGGGGCTGCGTAATCGCCTGGTTGAGCAGCTCGAGCGATGGGCCCCAGAACCCTAGTTCCTGGAATGTAATAGCTTTGTTCGATTCATTTAAGATACGCATGACGATCTTTTCACCGTCGCTGATCGGTAACGTTGAAACACGAAGCGCGTAGACCAGACCATCGACTTCAATTTTGAATCGGCCGTCCTGCGGCACACGGCGTTCGTCGATTTTCAGGTTCGAGAGGATTTTGATGCGCGAAACCACTGCATTGTGAATTTTTTTCGGCAGCTTGTTGGCTTCGCGAAGCACGCCATCGACACGGTATCTGACCGAAACATAATTTTCGCGCGGTTCGATGTGAATGTCGCTGGCGCCTGACTTGACGGCATACCGGATAAGCAGATTGACCGTTTGCGTAATCGGCGAATCTTCAGCCAGATCAGCTTCGCTGACTTCATCATCTTTGTTATCTTCGTCCGTTTCCGGGGATAATACTTTCGTCAGATCGTTGTTGTCATTACCGTGATACAGATCTAGCGCCGCCGAAATCGAGGTACTGGATGCCGCATAGATTGCTAGCCGGCCACCAACTTGTTTTTGCAAAAAGCTGACCGCCTGGATGTCGTCCGGGTCTTCCATGGCCAGCTGGCGCGAACCGTCTGCGTTAACGCCGAACACGACTGCACGATATTGTTGTGCCATCTTTTCAGGAATCAATGCGAGCAAATCATGGCTGATGTCGTGTGGATTCAGGTCGGCAAATGGTATGTCGATTTCTTCGGCATACATCTTAGTTAGGTCGTGGTCGCTGACGATATTGCTTTGGATGACCAGTTCTTGCAGCGGTTTTTTCTCGGCGACTTCCTGTTCGCGGAGCACGGTCAACTGATCATCGGTGATTTTCTTGGCACCTTTGAGCAATTTCTCAACTAGACCGTCAGGGATATGCATAGCTTAAGCGATATTATAATGGAGTTTCTTCCACTTGTAATTATTGCAAAAATTATCAAAATATAGTATAATAAGTGTATGAATCAGAGATTTGGGACGAGTGAACTGTACGTCGACAGGCAAGCGGCTATCGATGTAATTCGCGGTGCACTGTACCCACTAGACGAGTCGCAGGTACCGTTTTTTGAGCGGAACCCGTTCGCGGGCTATAAGCGGGATGAGACATTCGCCCAGGCTGAATCGCTTGTAGCGAATGCCGATGACCAGACCGTCAGGGACGCAGTTGAAGTACTTACCAACCAGACACTTGGCGGCATCGAACTCGCAGAGAATTTGGGCAGAGGCCATCCATATAAACTCGCGCAACTTTGGAATATATTGCTTCGTGAGCCAGAAACAGCCCGCGCGCTGATCAGTAATCAGATCGTCGGATTTCATGGGACTCGGTCCGGTGCCCTATTAAGTACGATTAGAAGCGGCTTCGTGCAGTCGGCACAGGAGTCGGTTCGGCAAGGTACATTAGTTTCCACCGGCGAGCGGATTATGGCTCCATCTGATGGCCACGATTTTGTATTCTTTGGAGACTGGGGTGCGCCCGAAACGATTGCATCATATTCTGCAAGAAGTGGTCCCAGGACCCTTGAAGATATGAGACAAGAGTTATATGAAAGATGGGATGAGCTGGATAATTGGCAAGGCCCAGAATGGCAAAAACCGATAAAAGATAGGATGGCGCAAAGCTTGGATGCCGAGATCGAATTTATCGAGCAGCATCCAAGCTCCATCGAAGCGCAGCTGATGCTGGCAAATATTCCAATATCATTAGGCCTGTCAAATGACGGTTATACAGTTTATAACTCGCCGCACGATGTACTGCCAGATAATGATTCAAAACAGAATGCAATCATTGAATATCCGTATCCAATTTCGGATATTGTGGGTGAGTTCGCGGTCGAACGTCGTGTAGATCTGCGTCGTTTTCCCATCCTGGCGACCCCGAAAGAACATGTTAATTGGTTACGATTTATAGTGACTATGACCAATGCAAACAACATACAAATTATTCCGGATGACCTGATTAGGTCACGTGTCTGGGAAATGCCGCAACCTCAATTTATATAAAAAGCTGAAGATTAGTCGATGCCCCAATGTTTCAAATTGTTGGGTTTGCTTAGTCGCTGGCTCAGTGCATTAACGTCGCAGATGAATATCTTATGGCCGCTGCGTTCGATAATTTTTTCGCGTTCTAGCTTTTCGAGTTCCCGGCTGACACTTTCCCTGGTCAGATTGATAGAGCGGGCTATCAGGTCATGAGTGACCGGTGCATCGATCACCACGCCTTTGCTTTGTTTTTTGCCAAAACGGCCGGCTAAAAATAGTAGCCGGTATGCGATACGTTCGGATGATTTCTTGTATTCGAGGTTGTCGAGCCGGTCGGTGAATACTTGGAATTGCTGCGCCATCTGCCGAGCCAATTCATATGCGCCTTTCGGGTCATTTTTGGCAAACTGTGTGAATTGCTCTCGGCTGACTCGCCATAGTAATGTCTGGTTCAAGGCTTCGTAATACAATTCGGGATGGATTCGGCGGTATGCCCACACGAACGGGAATATTTCGCCGTGACCATACACGATGTGCACGAATTCTTCGCCGCCGTCTGTTATTGAATACGCTTTTACGAATCCGGTATCAACGAAATACACGCCTTTCGGTTCGGGCTCGATGCCGATGATCAGGTCGCCTTTTCGCACATACGTAGGCTGCCCAGTCTTGAAAAAATCACTTAAGAGTTGGCTTTGTGCATAATTCGGCATAATTTACTCGGGTGGCAGTTAATCTGTATCAGTATACTGGCAGATGCTTCGAAGGGACATGTGATATTAGTCACATTTAATTTTATAATCGCTTTGTATGTTCTATCACGCATGGCGTATTCAGGTGTACAATGATGGTGAAAGAGAAGCTTATGGATACATCATCAGACAATAAAAATGATGCTGGCAAACCCGTTTCAAGCGGGCGGGTACGATTTGGCATAATCCTGTGGGTGATATCGTATCTGCCGTTTCCGGTGATCGTAGTCGATGTGTTGCATAACAATGGGATGTTGTCTGACGCGAAACAGACAAGCATGTTCATTGCCGTAATGTGGGGCCTCCAGATTTTAATAGGGTTGATAGGGCTTTATATAGCTGGTAAAGAAGCCATCGGGTTGGTGCGCGACCAAGGCGTTAAAAAACTGCCGAAAAATCTTTGGTTAGTCGTAATTGGCAGGCCGATTCCAGAATCCGAATAAAATGTGACATAGGTTATAGATAATTGCTGTCCGTAGGATTATGATTACTAGCATAAGCTTTAATCGCAAGGGGGTATGTGATGGCAAAACGTAATGATGATGACGTTTCGGGTTGGGTCGGCTGGCAGTATTTCGCAGCATCGTTGATGATGCTGGCCGGAGTATTCCAGTTCATTGCCGGTTTGGTGGCACTATTCAAAGACCAGGTATTTCTGGTAGCACCGAGTAATCTGATCTTGCTTGATTACACGCAGTGGGGTTGGGTGCACCTACTGATCGGTGTCGTGTTGTTCCTGACGTCGTTCTCGCTGTTCGCGGGCAATATGTGGGGCCGGACCGTCGGCATCGTGCTGGCGGCCTTGAGCGCTATCGCAAACTTCACGTTCCTCCAGGCATACCCTTGGTGGTCATTGATTGTTATAATATTAGATGTCCTTATCATTTATGCGATTGCAGTACATGGGGGCGAGGTCAAAGAAGACTGATAGTATTTTCACGCGGCCGGGTGGCGTGAATTAGCCGTGAGCTACATTAAATTAAGTTGAGGGCACGGCAATGGCGAACCAACCCAAATCAAAACAAAGTGCAACTGATGCACGTTCAGCAAATTGGATAAGAGTCTTACGATTCGCAATAATCGGACTGTTAACCGCTATCGGATGCGCGGCAATGGTCGCATATACGGCAGCTCATTGGGTTGAGCGGCAAGTGTTAACTACGGATAATTGGGTTGCCATGGTTGCCCCTTTGCCGCAGGCACCAGTCGTCACGACCGCGCTGGCCGGCTATGTTACCACGCAAATTTTTACGAATATCCCAGTCGAGCAGGAAATCAAAGATGCGTTGCCGCCGCGAGCGGCGTTTCTGGCAAGTCCGCTGGCTTCGCAGTTGCAAACACTGACTAATAAAATCACTAACCAAATCATAAAAAGCGATAATTTCGAGACAATCTGGACTGCCGCAAACCGGAAGGCGATGGACAGATTGACGAATAATGCGCGTGGTAATACAAAACCGCTCAGTGCAAAAGTTAATCAAAAATTCAATCTGGACTTGAATGACGTCAAATCGAAGATTAGCGATAAGCTTGGATCGACGTCAGTTGCATTGCCATCGTTGGACCAGCACACTGGCAAAGCGATCGCAATTGCAACCGATCTGAAAGAAACTCGGCAACGCATCTGGTCGTATGTGCGCAGTATCGACTATCTATCGGCGGTATTACCATTTATGATGCTGGCAGCATTCTTCGGTGCTTTGGCATTTTCGCACCGGCGCCGCCGTCTGATAATTATAATCACAGCGAGTTCAATCGTCCTGTTGCTACTGGAGTTAATCAGCCTTAAAACGGCCAAGCAATCGGTCTTGGGCCAAGTCAAAGTCGCGGCGAACGAACCTGCCGTCAGTTATATTTTTGATGCACTGACGTTGTCGCTGAAAAATATCATAAATACTTGGTTGATTGGCTGGATCGTAATTTTAGTAATCTGCATTTTGTCAGGCCCGGCTGGATGGGCGGTGTCATTACGCCGGCTGGTTCGGCTTGACCGGATCAAAGAAAGCACTTTTTTCAATTATTGGTATGGCTTCCGTGCCTGGGTTAAAGAAAGCATATATTACATCTGGGTCGTCATCGCCGGCGCATTGTTGTTTTGGCTGGCATTTTCAGCCAGCATCAATAACCGATTACTGACAAACAGCGTTTTGTTCGCACTAGCCTTAATCGCCTTGGTTTACATTATTGCCAATCCGCATAGCCTGTATACTAAAGACAGCAATTAGCATCAAAAATTAAAGTCGATGGTGGTTTTTATGGACAGCGGTGAAGATATCGAGTCATTACAAAAAGAACATGTGGCATTAAAAAAGCAAGTCAGCGCCATGGCTTTTGTCAGCGTCAGCGTGTTGTGTTTCGGGGCAATATTTTTCCATATCGTGGAGCACTGGAAATGGCTTGATTCGTTTTATTTTTGTACCATCACGCTGACTACGATCGGATATGGTGATTTTGTGCCAACAACTGATGCCGGCAAAATGTTCGACATGTTTTATGTTCTAGTTGGAATCGGCATCATCGCTACATTCGCGAACTTGTTAATCAAAGGGTCTTTGGTTCGTCGGCAACTGAAATCGGCCAAGAAAAAAGCCAAACGCGCTAAAAAATAGATGATGTACATTTGACTTCTAGTTTAAGAGGTGGGCTATCTGTTATCCACAGCAAATTAAAAAAATTTTGTTGACAATAGTGCCAACATAGCTCATATGTATACGTACAAGGGACTTATAACAAGGAGGGTTTATGCAAGAAGACAGTATGTGGGGCATACGTGTCGCTGAGGGGGTGGTCGCACTATTATTCGGTATTTCGGCAGTATTCTGGCCGGGATTGACGGCGCTGACATTTTTGTATCTGTTCGCAGCGTTCTTGCTGGCGAGCGGGTTGATTAATCTGTTCGTCGGTATCTTCAGCTGGGGCGAAGGCGTCGGCGTTTGGATAATGAAAGTTCTGCTGGCTTTGTTGCAAGTCGGCATCGGTGTGTATCTGTTACGGCACCCGCATGTCGGATTCGCGACATTGATCCTGTTGATCGGATTCGCATTCATTTTCAGAGGTGTGTTTGAAATTGTCGCGGCGTTTATGGACGATTTGTCTGGCGGTATGCGTACGGCATTGATTGTGGTCGGCGCACTTTCGTTACTTGTCGGCATCATCATGCTGTTCCAGCCTGTTTCCAGCGGTGTAGCGTTCGTATGGGTAATCGGAATCTATGCATTGGTATCTGGTCCAGTCATCATTGCATCGGCGATTAAAGACCACAATCAGCTCAAAAAAGTTCCCGCAAAACGATAAATTGTTCAAATGGTGAACATGCAACGAAAAATTCCGGCTATGCCGTTCATATTCTCGGCGCTTGGTACGGCATTCGGCTTCTTCATAATGTTCTTCGGTGCGACATTACATGACGGTCGCGACTATGTCGATACGTACAGTAATGCGGTGCACATTCCAGCTACTGCAGGTCTGGTAATACTTATTGGCGGAATAATTGCGACACTCGGGTTGATCGGCATGATCAGGGCACTATTTTTCCGCCGATAACTTCATTGCGCCAACAATAACAAGTAGGCAACCGTAAGACCGTCTTGTATAATCTGATGTGTCGTAACAAAATCACAAATTTGCGAATTTAGTTTTTGCTGTGATTTTTAGCGGAGAAGTGTAGTGAAACGCTTCGATACGGCGCGTTGGCCGAGGAGTTAGGCAAAGGTCTGCAAAACCTTGTACACGAGTGCGACTCTCGTACGCGCCTCCATCCTCCGTCGCTCACGAAGTGAGCTATGGAGGATGCGCTTTGAAAGTAGTTTATTGTAATTTCAATTTTGCATAACAAAGGTAATGATCGCCTTTGCCTGGAACTATTTTTGCTTCGATACATTCAAATCCTGGACCATATAGGATGTGGTCGGATCGGTTGTTATCATTCCTCGTCGGTTGATCCTGAGGCAATGCTTCATGCAACTTAAACGTATTTATAGTTTGTGGGATGACTGTTTCAGGAGTATTGAAATTGAGATCACCAGCGAAAATTAGCGGCTTGTTGTTTGGCAGAACTTGAAGATAAGTTTTGTCGAGGTATCTGCCATAACCCGCGCCTGGCTCGCTGTCGTACGAGTGCTGGAAAACTCTCATCGGCCAATTATGGGTGGTCGCCAAAGCGAAGGATTCAAAATCTGCCACGAAAAGCCAGCGGGTATGATCAGACGCGGGCGTTCCGTTCTCGAATATTAGCGGAAAATCCGGTTGGTCAAGCGGAACGTCGGTAACCGAAAAATTAAGTGAAGAAACTAGACCCAATCCGAGCGATCTATCTTTGTAGAAAAGTGAGTGGTGAAATGGTTTTTCATGCGAATTATCAAAACCCAGAGATTTAGCGATTCTGGATGTCAGAGTTACACCATCTTGCTTGTTTGGCATATTAATTTCTGGCAGGCAAATGATTTCCGGATTAATTTTTCGCAACTGCACAACGAAATACTCCAGATTTTCCTCTTGATCGTAATCGAACAATTTAGAAGAACGGGCCAAGTGTCCTTCGGATATATTCCATGTCGCGACAGTCAGTATCTTATCCATGATGAAGTTATTGTATAATACCGGACTATGAAATCAGTTGTAGTTTGCGGGTCAAAACGGTATAAAGCGGAAATCGCAAAGTTTTGCAGGGAATTGGAAAAGCTGGGCGTGCTCGTTTTTGAGCCTGATTTCCGGCCAGGAATCGCCGAAGGTGACCATATCCAGAATGATTTGATTACACAGAAAATTTTCAAAGGTCTGACGCTTGAGCATTTCGACTGGGTGCGCAAGGCCGAAGTCTGCTTTGTCTTTAACAAAAATGATTACGCCGGTGTCAGTGTGGCGATGGAAATGGCATATGCGACAGCACTCGGCACTCCGGTTTTCGCATTATCACCCAAAACCGGCGACCCCTGCCGCGACGCTTTGATAGACAAAGTAGTAAAATCACCAAAAGATTTGGCAGCTCTGTTATAAAAATTTCTTCAAAGAAGTTGTCGCAGTAACACAATTAGCTATATAATCGTCTTGTTGCGATTAGAACGCGAAGCGTTCACAAAACTTCAAATCAGGGAGCGCAGCCGACCGTTTGAAGTTTTGAGAGGAAGGCCATAGCCGTGAGCCGAAGCTTTTGCCGAATAGGCAAAACGAGGCAGAGGCGTAGGGTCTGACGAGGGCGAGTGGCGGAATTGGTATACGCGACGGACTTAAAATCCGTTGGCAGCAATGCCTTGTGGGTTCGAGTCCCACCTCGCCCACCATACTGCTTGTGCTAAGAAATCCACAGTTATATACTACAATTGAATTAACATCGAAGGATTTCATGAAAAATAATAAAAAAAATGAAAAAGGTTTTAGTGCCGTAGAGCTTATTCTGGTCATTGTAGTTGTCGGTTTACTTGTAATTATCGGATGGCTAGTCTATAAAAATTCATCAGATAAATCAAAGACGTCGAAATCCACAAACACGTCAAATGCTTCGCAACAACAGGCCAGTGTCGGAAATGCTCCATGCTCCAAAGAAGTTACCGATAAAGCGAATTCATATAATACAGACGCTGCTGACAATCGAGTTACGTGTGCCTTAACATATGGGCAGCAGCAGAGCGACAAGCTGGCCATTGATAATGGTGATGCGACTGTCGTCAGTGCTTTATACGCGACGCAGTTTGGCAGCACGGCGTTCTCGCAAGGGGAAGCAGGCATAGCCAACGTAGTCATACACAATTCGACGACAAACAATCAAATGTACGATCTTAACCAATTTACGCTGCAATTGCCTGGCGGCGAGCAGAAAACACTGCATGCCGTTTACGACAGCAGCGATACGGCAGTACAAGTTGCCGCAGATGGACATGCGGTCGTCACGCTACTTTATATAGGGATTAACCCTTCTGCTGCCGAAGCAGGAAATGGCAAACTGGTATACACATCACAATCAAATAGCACGAATTCGGGCAACGTTAGCATTACATTCAAAAAAGCCTATTCGTATACCAATTAGCTGAGTAATATAAATAAATCATTACAATTAAAATTCGCTCGAATTGTGTGGTTTCGAGTCCCGCTTAGCTGACCATCAATTTTTATGTCTATTGAAACCACTAAGCAAGATGGCCGCGTGCACGTATCTGACCGCGATGTCGCTTGGATTGCTGACACACTGCCTTTTGTTGTTGACAGTGAAGGTAATCCGCTTAATGATCCCCTCGTGAATATGCTGGCGCTCGACTGTGGCTTGAGTGAAGTTGACCATTGGAGCCTTGCATTGCCGTTAACCGATGAAGGCAGATCATTAGCCGATCGACTTAGCGCTGCTTCCGCAAAACTTACACGTCGCCGCACGCTCGGATTTATGGCTGTTGCTTCAGCCATTGGCGCCGGAGTGGGCTTTGTAATTGGTTTCGGGGTTGGCAATTTGCATCATGCGAGACCCAATTCTGATGTTTACAAAGAGCAAATGGCTCCGCATTACAGTGAAAAACAGGAAATAGGTTTCGGGATCACAATGGCAGCTTTTTTTGCTTTTTTGGGCCAGCAAAAAAGCTTCAAAAATAGAGGCAAAGCCGCTCACCGCATAGCTTCTTCGATGATCGCAAGCCGCTTAGCAGACGGAGGCCGATGGCAATGGTTGGAAGTTAATGGTTCGGAAACAGCGATTAAGTCTTTACCAGACAAGCGAGTGCCAACCGTTCTACTTTGGTCATCGAATGGTACCGATGGAATTTTAAACTCGTACATCAAACATACATAACTGTTTGATTTTTCACTCTATCTTCCGCGAAGCTTTTATATAATTGATTGCATGAAGCAACGATTTGTCGGTTATCATCCTACTTTTCAACCGGAACAATCCGAGGATAGATTTTACCCGGGTCGGTTACCCAAGTTAAGCGTATTACGGGATTGGACTCCGCGAGAATTAGACATCGCTTGGAGCGGTGTACTTTGCTTATCCGGATTGGTATCAGTCGAATCTACGCCTTCTACAAATACAGTTTCGGAATCAGCAATTGCCGTAGACGCGCTAGCGAGTAGTACGGAATCTGATTAGCCAGCATTACATTACGGTGTGGCCCAGTTCTGGCTGGCGCTGCCAGTGCAGGTATTTATAACAATCTGCGTTCCGTTCGCCGAGCTGCCGCCAGAAGTATCCAGGCATTTCCCGGAATTGACGTTCACCAGACTTCCATTCGACCCCTTCGTCCATAATTGCGCGTTCGTCTGGTTGCAACCCCAATATTGAACTATAGATCCATCTGCCGTCCCGCTGGCTGAGACATCGACGCACCATTGTGTACCAGTCGGATTTCCGATGGAAGGTGTAGTGATTTCGAACAAGCCCGTTTTTGACGTATTGTGATACGTGAGCGCCCATTTCTGCTGATTAGCCCCACTGCAAGTATTGATCTGCAATTTGGTACCATATCCGACTGTACCATTCTGTACTTCTAGACATTTTCCGGCGGAATCAGCTATCGTGCTCGTCGAACTGTTATATTGATTGATCGCTTCCTGCCAGACTTGTGCCTGCGTCTTGCCGCCTGTATCGTTCGCGAAAACCGTGCTCGAATAAACTCCTCCGTGTTGTGCGAGGTTCACATCCCGCGGAAAATTGTCCGTATAAGTTTTCCTGATGTAATTTATAAAATATGCCCCAACAGTATATCCGCCCAGCGGTTCACCGGCGTGAGGGATATAGCTATTGATATTCTGACGGGCATAAAAATCACTTGCCCAACTTGCCATACCTTCTTGCGCCCAGCCGGTCGTGTCATTCGGATATCCATTCTGAACTACATGAGTCGACTCATGGACAAACGTGGCTGCGATATTATTTCCGGCGGGCGTAGACGCATTGACTTGTCCGTTAATCCAATTCGGGTCACAGGTGATAATATCATTACCCGTCGCACAGGCGCCGATGTATGCCGGGTCGATGACGATCTTAAAGTTCGCCGGTGGTGTATATGTCGGGTAAGCAATTTTGTCAGATACTTTCGGGTACCAAGTTTTCAGCATCGGCACGACGTTTGATGAAATAAGTGTGCTATATTGAGCGGCCTTCGAAGTGTCGACTGTAATCGTTGGTACCGGCGAAGTACTCGTCGGCCGGATTGCGGATACTGTTGAGGTGAATGCGGAAGTAGCCCCCGTCGAAGTTATTGCACGGATTTTATATTGATATGTTATTCCGGCAGTTACGTTAGAATCGTCGTACTCCTTGCCAAGTTTTCCATTTTGAAACGGAGCGCTTGCAGTTGGCGATACAGTTGCAATCTGCTGGTTGTCCCGGTAGACTTGAATACTTTGTACGGGTCCCGACGGCATATCCCATACGAGCGCAATGTTGTTGCCGCCAGTAAAAGCTTGCAGATTTGAAGGTGTTATATACGCACCAAAAGTCACTGCACTTGAATTAGAAGCATTTGCATCGTTTTTCGTCGATGCATTACCAGACAATGTTCCGCTTTCCGCTTCGCCGCCCGTTCCATAAGTCGCTGCTTTTATTGCCTGGATGGCAGAAAAGCCAACAATGCCGATTAATATGATTATCAAAACTTTACGAAAGTTGAGATTCGATAGATCAAGAAAGTGTGAATTCCGGCGATTAAGAGCTTTTTTAGTGCGACGTACCATGTTTTACCGCTTTCGTTTAACGATAGCACGCCGCATCAGTAGTTTGAAAGTCGTCATTAAGCAAAAGACCCCTTTCGGGGTCTTGTCAGATCGCTCTGCCAGCAGGTCTAATGCTTACGAGCGTCCATGTATGCTGCTGATCGTCAAACCGTAAACGGTAGTTATTTGCACCGTCAGTCATGTCGAACAGCTGAACCGCCTGTTTGCCCTTATGAATCATCAAGCGCAATCCCTCCAGGAATGTGTACTCCCGATGTTCGTACTCAATGCGCCGCGGGTAACCCGTCATGCGCTGGTGCCGATTCCGAAAGTACCAGGCAGTTACGTTCACCTCTTTGTTAATGTTTTGTCGTGTGTCCATAGTTCAAGCTCCTATAGAGTCAAAATTGATGAAGAGAATCAGCTTACAAAGCTGACGAACGGGTTTTTGTGGGTAAACGTTATCTGGTTTGACAGATGGACTCTACCGTTCAGAGCAGCCATCCAGCCAAATAACCTTTGCTTGAGAGATTTTAATTGAAGGGACAACAGTGACGCTTTTCCCGTTTTATCAGGATAGTGAGTATGTTCCCCAGGTTGTTAACAAGCCTGCGTGGAGGAATCCGCCGAAGCTTCGAAGGAAGCCCACCCATGACTATCAGTAAGTATAGACCCGTTT
This sequence comes from Saccharimonadales bacterium (SeqCode), assembly GCA_035478715.1. Taxonomy (GTDB): domain Bacteria; phylum Patescibacteriota; class Saccharimonadia; order Saccharimonadales; family UBA4665; genus JAICLK01. Next base: position 17,197 of record DATIJK010000020.1, on the reverse strand, counting down.
AACTTTAAGCGCAAAGACAGTTAATGTTGTGTTTTTATCAAACTGAATAGCTTCGCCAGGCAATAAAAAGCTACACTATTCTGATATGAGTACAACATGCCAATTTTGCAGCCGCGATGAAAAACCGGTGCGCGAAAACGATTTAGCAAAAGTATATATAAGTGATCCGCACAAAGTACCGGGGCACGTGCTTGTCATGCCAAAACGCCACATCGAAAAACCTTGGGAGCTGACGGCCGAGGAACTACAGGCCTGCTTCGACCTGATTTTCCTGATAGAAAAGCGGTTCCTGGGCAAACTGGGTGACGGGTTTGATATACGCCAGAGCTATTGGCCGTTCCGCGAGCCGAACAGCCTAAAAGCCAAGCACATTCTGTTTCATGTTATCCCCCGTTCAGAAGGCGATTATCTGTTCAAGATCGCTGAAGGTCAGAATCCCGAAGATCTGTATGCAGATTTAGATGACGTAGAAGGTGACGCCGTCGCGCGTCTACTGCGTTAAAACACAATAAATTATTAACTTTTGCTATGCCCGAACCGAAATTCGTTCCAAAACCAGGACAGGTGGATTACACGAATATCCGGTATGCACCAGTGTTAGATGTCGTCGTAACGCGGAACGGAAAGATATTGCTTGCGAAACGAAGCGCCGATCGCCGGATGTTCCCGGATTGTTGGGCTGCAGTCGCCGGTTTCCTTGATGACAGCTCGGACATTGAAGCCAAAGCTTATGAGGAACTTGGTGAAGAATTAGGAATCAAACAAAGCAATGTTACAAAGCTAACGCAAGGACAGGTAATTTTGCGGGAGGATCCTGTGCATAATAAGACGTATCTAATCGTACCGTTGTTAGCGGAAGTGACTACCGATAAGTTTACGCTCGATTGGGAAGCCGACGAAGCGAAATGGTTTACGCCTAAAGAAATCCCAAAGCTTAATTTGATGCCGGGCATGATCAACGTGATTGGTCAATTCTTCCCAGAGGTGTTAGAATAAATTCAAATGTACTTGTCATCTACCATCAACCGACTGCTTTCTGCCAAAATGATGATGCCCCAGCGGGCATAAATTTCTCTTTTTAGATTTTTCTTATATCAGACTAAACAGGTACAATTACTCTTATGAATTACTATATTACTACCTCTATTCCGTATGTTAACGGCGAGCCGCATGTCGGGCACGCGCTGGAATTCATCACGGCCGACGTATTGGCACGATCCGCTCGTCAACAGGGCAAGCCAGTGATTTTCAGTACCGGCACAGATGAACACGGCAGCAAAATGTTTCAAACCGCTGCCAAATTAAACATTTCTGTTGAAGATCTTGCTGCGCAGATGAGCCAACGGTTCAAAGATCTGCTAAAAGAATTGAACATCAGCAACGACCGATTTGTGCGGACGACAGACGCGGCGCACGAACAACGCGCGCAAATTATCTGGAAAAATCTATCCAAAGACATTTACAAAGCGACATATTCCGGGCTTTACGATGTGAAACAAGAAGAATTCGTGCCTGAATCTAAAGCCGACAAGGCGCGCATGGACCCGAACCATCCGCAGGCATATCAGCGGCTAGAAGAAGAAAATTATTTTTTCCGACTGAGTAAATACACCGACCAAGTGCGTGAAGCGATTGAATCAGGGGCATTCGAAATAGTACCCAAGACCCGCAAACACGAAATCTTATCGGTATTACGCGAAGGTCTGGATGACATCAGCATTAGCCGGCCGAAAGAAAAGCTGGACTGGGGTATACCGGTACCAGATGACCCGAACCATGTCATGTATGTCTGGTTCGAAGCGCTGATGAACTATATTACGGTGCTGGGCTATCCCGAAAATGCCGATTTCGCTAAATTCTGGCCTGCAAATGTACAAGTGATCGGCAAGGATATTATTCGTTTCCATGCGGCGATTTGGCCAGCTATGCTGTTAAGCCTTGGACTCGAGATTCCCAAACAGCTATATGTACATGGGTTCATGACTATAAACGGTGAAAAAATGAGTAAAAGCATTGGTAATGTTTTATCTCCGAGCATTCCCTTGGAGAAATTTGGGACTGACCCATTTAGATACTATATTTTGCGCCATATTCCGAGTTATGAGGACGGTGATTTCTCGATGGAAAAATTAGAGACAGTGTACAACACTGAACTCGCAAACGAACTTGGCAACGCAGTACAGCGAACTCTTGCAATGGTCCAGAAGTATGAAAACGGTTTGATCGGTGAAATCCCACTGGCTAGCCATGACGATGTGCCAATCCATGAAGCGGTGAGAGTTTGCAAATTCGACCGTGCGCTGGATCTGATCTGGGAACAGGTGCGTGGGTTGAACCAGTATATTGACGAAGAAAAGCCGTGGGAAATCGCCAAATCCGGCGACAAAGAACATTTGCGCGAAGTACTGGCGTATCAGGTTGGTTGCCTTATAGAGATAGCCGATCTGCTCGAGCCGTTTCTGCCGGACACGGCGGTAAAAATCCGCAATATTTTCACGAGTGGCGTCATCCGCCCGATTACCGGCACACTTTTCCCGAAGCATGAACCAGCAGCAAAACCCGAAGGTCCGACCGTCCATCAGGTCGAAGAAGGCCAGTCAACATAAGGTCGGACGTCGTGGATTTAGTAGATACGCACTGTCATATCCATGAAGCGGATGAATCATTCGATGGTGAAACGGAAACACGCATTCGCTGGAAACGCGAAGGCGATTTAACGCCAGACGCAATGTTGAAATCGGCTAAAAAAGTCGGAGTAACTAAGGTGATTTGTGTCGGAACGACTGTCGAGGACAGTGTGCTGGCGACGGATTTCGTGAAAGAAAGATCTGGATGCTGGGCAAGTATCGGCATTCATCCTCACGAGGCTGATAAATATTTAAACGATCCGAAAAAGCTCAAAGAGTTCAAAGCGCTCGCGAATAAGCCCAAAGTCGTAGCTGTCGGAGAATGCGGATTAGATTATTTCTACACACATTCGCCAAAGACCGATCAAATCAAGATGCTGCGATTACAGATTGAACTGGCATTGCAGCACGATCTGCCGATCATTTTCCACGTGCGCGATGCGTTTGATGACTTCTGGCCGATTTTTGATAGCTATAAAAACGTCAGGGGAGTTATCCACAGTTTCAGCTCTGATAAGAAAAATCTGTATGAAATATTACAGCGAAATCTATTTATAGGGTTAAACGGCATCATGACGTTCACGAAAAACGCCGATCAACTCGAGGCGGCGAGGGCAGCGCCGCTCGATCGGATTGTTGTAGAAACAGACGCGCCGTTCTTGACTCCTACCCCTTATCGTGGTACTATTTGTGAGCCAAGGCATGTGCGCGTTACGACGGAGTTTCTGGCAGATCTCAGAGGTGAAAGCTTGGATGCATTTGCTAGTGCGACGACAGTAAACGCGCTTAATTTATTTAAATTGTTATGATAAACGCAGATACAGCATCACCAGACAGCAGACACCCATCGTTACCCGAAGGGGTCAAACGAAGCGAGCAATTTCGACTTGCTCCAGTATCACAACGACGAGAAGGTGAAGTTACCGCTGGCTACATCGATGCTATGAGCTTAATGAGGCGCTCCCAAGAAAGGGGCAGGCATACGCTCGATCAAATGGGCGTCCAAACGTTTAATACCAGGCCGGCATCTGTTAGCGTTTCCTCGTCAGAAGCACCGCAAGAATACGCGCACATTGACCCCACTGCAGCCAGTCAAACAGCGAATAATCTGGCTCGGCCAACTGATGAGGTATTCGACAATATTGTCAGCCACAATTTTACCGAAAGTCCTTCCCCAGGTCCGGCGCAATTTATCGAATCTAATGACGGTTCAGCACCTGATTATCGACCGCAACCTGTTAATCAGCAATCAAATGTACCGCGTCCGCCAAATAATCCGACTGAATATGCAGCAGCTCAAGCAGCTCTTGAAGCGATACACGGACCTATGCAGAGACCTGCGGTTGAGCAGCAACCAGGCGTCCCGCTTGATCAACTCGAAGGCGCAGAAAGAGACCAATTTCAAAAGTGGGATTCAGAATTTGTCGATAGCGAGGGTGTAAATGTCTAACAAGCTGCTTGATTTCATTATGGGCGGCCAGCAGACCGAAGCCGAAAAGAACGGTGCTTTATACCAGGCTTTGATACACCACGAAGCCAAAATCGGCGGCAAGTTATTCGGACCAATACCTAAAGGCACGCGGCGGGAATTTTTCTGCCTGGACCGTCACACCTGGGTGTGGCACGAAGAATGGACTGATAAAGCCGGCCATCACGTCATGACAACACGGTATGATGTGCGGCCGAACGGTATTTTCAAATCGCAAGGCAGCAGCTCGTACCAGGCACTCAGCCCAAAGGAATTGGACAATTTGTATAACGCGATCGAAATGTATTATCAGCAAGTTATACCGGAGTTGATCCGATTTCAGCAGCCGATTGGCAATTAACTTTTTCACGTATAATTCTTTTAAAATAGTTTACTACCGATGACAAATAAAACGCAGGTGTATTTGGATTACGCGGCAGCTACGCCGATGGATGGCCGCGTTCTGGCCGCAATGCAGCCATATTATACCGACAACTTTTATAATCCGTCCGCTACATATTTGAACGCCGGCAACGTTGCCAAAGATTTGCAAAAAGCCCGTGAATCAACGGCACGCTGGCTGGGTGCTCGGCCTGCTGAGATTCTATTTACAGCCGGCGGTACCGAAGCAAATAATCTTGCCGTCCAAGGAATCATGCGCCAATATCCCGATGCAAATATCGTGGTTAGTGCGATAGAGCACGAATCGGTTCTTGCGTCTGCGGCAATATTTGACTGCCGAATAGCTCCTGTTAACGAAAAAGGGGTCGTTGATGTTGAAAAATTAGCGGATCTCATTGATGACAAAACTGTCCTTGTGAGTGTCATGTATGCAAATAACGAAGTCGGCACCATCCAGCCAATCAAAGATATCGCCCAGATCATCAAACAAAAGCAGTCAGCGCGTACCCAGTACCTACCACTATATTTTCACACCGATGCGGCCCAAGCAGCAAATTACCTCGATCTGCATGTGTCCAGGCTTGGGGTTGATCTGATGACGCTCAACGGCGGAAAAATATATGGCCCAAAACAATCAGGCGCACTTTTCGTGGGTTCGCAGGTCGAACTGCAGCCGCTTATTTACGGGGGCGGCCAAGAGCGTGGACTTCGCAGCGGGACAGAAAACGTCGCAGCTGCAATCGGCTTTTCGACCGCACTTGAAATTGCTCAAACGATCCGGCACGAAGAAACTGCACGCTTGCAAGAACTGCAAGATTATTTCATCAGGCAACTCCAGGAAAAAATTCCGCGAATAATATTTAACGGTTCGACTAAAAAACGCTTGCCGAACAATGTACACATCACGATTCCCTCCGCGGATAACGAACGACTGATTTTCCAATTGGACGAATCCGGAATAATGGCGGCAGCCGGCTCAGCTTGCAGTGCCAGCAACGATGAACCATCCCATGTGTTGCGCGCGATGGGATTTTCCGATGATGACGCACGCGCTTCGCTACGGTTCACAATGGGTAGGGCAACTACAAAACGTGATATAGAACACGCCGTGACTGCTTTGCAAACCGCTTTAACCTAAAAAACAAAAGCGGTATACTTAAACCTTGGAATGGCCAAACATAAAAAATTCTTAGTTAAACTTGTATTATTGCTCTTCGCGTTCCTGCCGCTCGGAATGGTCGGACTGGTTTCGGCGCAAGCGGTCGTCCAAAGTTATGGTACTGATACGCAGCTTTCACCGGGGATAATCGTCCAACTTGATGCCAAGGATCCGACGAAAGTCAAACCGGCCACGCAATCTGCAATCGACAAGATCCATGGCGTGGTAGTATCACCGAATGACGCGCCGGTATCACTGCAAACAAGTACTGATTCAAGGCAGGCATACGTCGCGACGACCGGCAGCTACAACGTGCTTGTCAGCGACCAGCAAGGTGCGATAGCAAAGGACGATTATATAGCACTGTCATCAGTGGCGGGCGTCGGAATGAAAGCGGGCCCAACCGATACCATCGTGTTAGGCAAGGCGTTGAATAGCTTTGACGGCAAGAAAAATGTAGTCGCGACGTCCCAGCTAAAAGGCGGTGATAGCTCCCAGATTCATCTGGGTTATGTGGGGCTTGATTTGAGCCTATCGCACAATCCGCTCTACAAAAACTCGACAAAGACTGAATTCCAGGCGGCGCTCGAGCGGTTCGCCCAATCAGTCGCACATAAACCCGTCAGTCTGATTCACATTTACATGGCTTTGGCGATACTCTTCATATCGGTGATCGTGTCAGGGGTGATGATGTATACCGGGCTGCGCGGCAGCATGCTCGCAATCGGTCGCAATCCGATGGCCAAATCACACATATTGAAAGCCATGATCCAATCAATCCTGGTTAGCATAGTCATCCTCGTTGTGGGCATCGCCGGCGTCTATTTGCTCCTCAAGGCGTAAGCGTGCGATTTAAAGTAATTTGTTATGGTAATTTGATGTGATAGATACTAAAATAGAACCGTAACCATTACCAAAAACAACGAAAAGAGTTCTTTAATCTCGTGAGAGCGTAAAAAAACATGGTGGGTATTGAATGAATGGTGAGTTAATCGTAACCGTTGCGAGTTTGTTGGCTTGCGCTGGTGCGTTTATTTGGATGGCGCTCAGGATGGGTGACCAAGGCGGCGGCAAGAAAAAGGGCGGCCCGGCAAGTTATCAGGATGCAGCCGAGCATATTGCCGAGCATATTTTTGATGAGAAATTCCGCGAAGAATTGAAGAACCGTGGCCGATTGCACTTCGAAAAGATCATCGGTGAAAACGCCATGTTCCTGCAGCAGGACCTGCGGTTGACCACCAGCCAGCTCAACGATTACATGAAGCAAGAGATTACGCGCAAGCTCAAGGAAGAATTCGACAAATATGAACAGTCCATCATGGATGCCAAACAGCTGGCGATCGACTCGATCCAGAAGACCAACCAGGCAATCGACGAGGAACGCGCCGCGCTCATCGAACAGATCCACAAAGAATTGGCAGCCGACCGGTCGAACCGCGTCAAGATGTTCGAAGAAAACATGGCGGACATCATAAACCACTACCTGATGGCGGCTATTGGCGACCAAATCGATCTGAGCGACCAATTAGAGTACATACTGGCGAATTTTGAACAAAACAAAAAAGCAATTATCGATGATATTTCAAACGGGACATAATTAGATGGCTGACGCACAAAAGCGACAATTCGTTCTACCTGCGTCGCTGGCTGAGCCGGCAGATATCGCACGCGCCGCGCGCGAAATAGATGAAGTTGATGACGTGTTACGTGAGTCTGAAATCCGCAATAACGTCCAGGCTACGACGCTGCCCAGAATGTCCAAAGGCTTGCTAGAGATGGCAGAACAGAACGGTCTTAATCTGCTACAAAAGCAGGACCGCGAAATTTCTAAACGGCTGCTTGATGCACTGGTAAAAACTGCGCCGGTGTTACACATCAGTTTCGCAGCGGAACCGTCGCCACCATTTGTGTTTACGATCATCAACGAACTCCGTAAGCGGATCCATCCACTCGTGCTAGTGCAGATCGGTTTGCAACCATCACTTGCCGGCGGCTGTATGGTACGCACCGAAAGTATGATGTTCGATTTCAGCCTTCGACAGCACATGGAAAAGAACAAGCACAAGCTGGCCGAGATTTTCGCTAGCATGCCTAACAATGTACCGAATACTGAAGAACAGACACCGGCTAAACCGGCCGATTTATCATCTGACGCAGAGGCCGCAGAAATCACGCAGATTGCTCAGCCACAAGCTGCTCCAGCCACACCGGCTCCGGAGGCGGCCGCATGAGTGAAAACAAGCATTTCGACAAACTTGTCGCATCTGGTAAACCGGTCGGCGAAGTCATCGCCGTCGATAAATTCCTGATAAAAGTCCGAGGCTTACGGCCGTGCGGTATCCATGCACTTGCTATGTTCGAAGATGGCAGCAAAGGTTTCGTGCACCAGGTACAGAACGATTACGTGGTAATTTTGCATTTGGGTGCTGAGAGTTTGCGCGTCGGTATGATCGCAGTTCTGCAACATCCAGAATTAGTGTGCAAAGTCGGTAAAGGGTTTATCGGTCGGGTAATTTCGGCTACTGGCGACCCGCTCGACGGCAAAGGCCCGATCACCGCAGAATCGATCTGGCCAGTGTTTAACCCGGCACCGCCATTGTATGAACGTAAATTAGTTGAAGACCAGGTGGAAAGTGGTGTGACCGCTATCGATGCTTTATTCCCAATCGTGCGCGGCCAGCGTATGGCGCTGCTTGGCGACAGCAAGTCCGGCAAAAGTACCGTCGTTACGCAGCTGGCAATCAATCAGAAAAATACCGACCAGATCATGGTGTATTGTCTGATTGCCAAACGCCGCAGTGATGTCGATACGCTATTGAGCCGCTTGCAAGAAAACGGCGGCCTCGATAAAGCCATTGTTGTCGTGAGCACCATGTTCGAATCGTTGATCATGAGCTATATCGCACCCTATGTTGCATGTGCTATGGCTGAGTATCTGTGGCAGAAACTGGACGAAGACGCCATCATCGTGTACGACGACCTGACAAGCCACGCCCACGCCTACCGAGAAGTTGCGCTGTTATCTGGTGTTAGCCCAGGCCGCGATAGTTATCCTGGTGATATGTTTTATGCGCATTCAAGCTTGCTCGAACGTGCTGGACGTTTGGACCGCAATGGCAAAACGCTTACCAGCATCCCGGTCGTCCACGCAGCCAACGGCGATATCACCGCGTACCTACCTACCAACATCATGTCGATTACCGATGGCCAGTGGATCCTTGATATGGAAATATTCCGCAAGGGCGTCCGTCCGGCATTGAACATCGGCCTGAGCGTGACCCGTGCCGGTGGTGTCGGTCATAACAAACGCCAGAAGGCGCTGGCGGCACAAACTCTGAAGATTCTCGCGGATTACCGCCAGGCAGAAGAGTTCTCGCACTTCGGTTCGGAACTTGGCCCAGAAGCAAAACATGCACTTGCAACCGGCAAACGCATTTTTGAAGTATTGACACAGGCTCCAGGCGAAACGTACTCGCTCATGGCGCAGCAATTGATGATGGACATCGTACTGAATATGGATGAAGGCATGGAGCTAGACGTTAACACATTAAAGCTGCATGTCCGCGACACGGCAGCCAAAATTACCGCCGATGAAATGTATGATGCCCAACGCGATGAACTGAAGGCTTTGTGCGTTAAACGCCCGCCCGAAGCAGTCGCCCAGCCGGCTGCCAATGTGACCGGCCAAGCGGCTCCGGCAGGAACAGCCAAAGCTGATGATAAGAAGGATGCTAAAAAGCCCGCGGAGACCAAGAAATGAAACGGCCGAACGAAATAGCCAAAGAAGAAAGTTCAATGGCGACACTAGTAGAATTGACCAGCGTGTTCGAAGGCATTGCCAGTATGAAAATCGCGCAGACCAAGACCAAAGTGCTGGAATCGACCAAATTTTTCAATGCGCTGTGGCAGATATATTCGCAACTTCGCGTAGACATGCTTTTCAATTTCGGGCGCGATAAAAACGATCAGACGACCGTGATAGAAAAGGAGCTGTTTATAATTATAACGGCCGAAGGCGGCTTTAGCGGTGACATCGACCAGAAGCTGGTTGAGTTGATGCTGGCATCGTATAACCGCGACAAGCAGGATATCATCGTTATCGGTCACCATGGCGCCGTGCAGTTATCGCAGCGCGGCGTTACGTATAAAAAATATTTCAAATTGCCATCCAAAGACGAAAATATCAACGTGTCGCCGATTATACAAATAGTCAAACAATACAAAGCCACGTCGGTGTTTTATCAAGAATACGTCTCGCTGATGAATCAGGAAGTTCGAAAAATTGAATTGTCGGCAGCTGTCAAAACAAGAGGCAATGACACCGAAGAGGCAGAAGAAATCATCAGTGAGCAGACATATATTTTCGAACCAAGCACTTACGCGGTGGCGGCCCACTTGGAGCGTTCCATGATGCAAATCGCCGTCAGCCAGCTTATACTTGATTCCAAATTAGCCCAGTATGCCTCGCGGTTCCGCGCCATGAGCGCCTCGCACCAGCGGTCTCAGGAAACCAAAACAGACTTGCATCTTTTGTATAACCGCGCGCGGCGAGCAGTCAAGGATGAGCGCCTGAAAGAGATCATCAACGGCATGAAAAAAAGCCAGGCAGGAGCCAGCAAATGAGCATGGAATATGGTATATGGAATATGGTATATGGTGCATCGCGATATACGGCGAAGCGGAGACTATCTACTAAAAATTCCGGAGGAATTTTGTAATGGCTGGAACGGTGATAACCATCAAAGATTTGATCGTGCAAGTGCAATTCGACGATGACCCGCCGAACATTAATGAGCTGATCCAGGTTACGAACGAAAAGAACACGCAACTGCTGGTCGACCATATCGAGCCGGGCGGCATCGCGCTTTGCCTGAATGTCAGGACCGATCGAAGCATTATGAAAGGCATGAAAGCGGAGCGGCTGCATAAGGGCATCGAAATCCCGATCGGCGACGTGACGATCGGCCGGATTCTGGACGCTTTGGGCGGTTCTCTGGATGGCCAGCCGGATATTACTGGTGAAAATGTCAAATTCAAAGACATCTTAAAACTTCCGCAGCGCACGACCGATTTTAAAATCGCCAAACCAGAAATACTTGAAACTGGCATCAAAGTCATCGATTTCTTCACCCCGTTCGTCAAAGGCCGCAAGATCGGCATCATCGGCGGCGCCGGCGTCGGCAAGACCGTCCTGACCATGGAATTGATCAATAACATCGCCAAATCGGGCAGCGGTCTGTCATTGTTCTCAGGCATCGGCGAACGTATCCGTGAAGGCCACGAATTGTGGGTGACGCTGAAAGAAAACGACCTGCTCAAAAACACCGCTATGTTCTTCGGGCAGATGAATGAAAATCCTGTGCAGCGTGCCTTAATTGGTATTTCTGCCACTGCTTCGGCCGAATATTTCCGCGATGAGCAGCATAAAAACGTCCTGTTCTTCGCCGATAACATGTTCCGTTACGTTCAGGCCCGAAACGAACTGGCGACAATCCTGGACCAGGTGCCGAACGAAGGTGGATACGAACCGACGATTTTCTCTGACGTGAAGGTACTGCAGGATCGGTTGAGTTCGAACGAAAACGGATCGATCACTTCGGTGCAGACGATTTATGTCCCGGCCGATGATATTTCCGACCCGGCGGTGCAGTTCATCTCGCACGAAATGGACTCGACCATCGTGCTTAGCCGTAAAGTGGCCGAGCAGGGTGTCCGCCCGGCGGTTGACTTGAACCTGACGACATCTTCGCTATTGACGCCAGAAGTCGTCGGCGAACGGCACTATGTTTTGAGCGTCCAAGTCCAGGCATTGCTGCAGAAATATGAATCGTTGAAGGGCATCATTGCCATCATCGGCGAAAACGAATTGAGCCCATCCGACCGCGCAGACTATGCCAAGGCCAAGAAACTGATTGCGAACTTCACCCAGAACATGAGCGTCATGACCAAGCATAACGGCATCCCCGGCGATTTCTTTACGCGCGAACAGACGCTGAAGAGTATCGAGGAAATCGTCGTTTAAACTGTTAGTATAATCTTATGGCTGACGACAAGAAAAAATCTGCTGATACCGGACAAATGGTCAACGGCAAACCGACCATGACGGTCAAGGTTTACGCGCCGTTCAAGGTATATTTCGAGGGCGACGCGTTCAGTATCAGTGCCGCCAGCGCGACCGGGCCGTTCGATATTTTGCCTCGGCACCACAACTTTATTACGTTGCTCTTGGCTGGTGATGTCACCGTGCGGCCGGTTGAAGGGCAGGAACAAAAGATTAGGATTTCTGGCGGCGTCATGCACGTAAAAAAAGACAACGTCGTAGTATTCTTAGATGTTTAACTTATCCAAGCCAAATTAATTAATTCGTCACTTTTTTAGAAAAAGTAACCAAAAACAGCCAGAAGTGTGAACCCAAGCATATGATGCCATACTGCCAGTTCCATGCGCGGTGACGACTCCCGTTGGTCGGCCCAATTTCTCTGTATATTATAGGAGCGAAATTGGACTGAGTCACCGCTTGATTCATGGAACTACCAGCATGCCCTCATCTGTTGGCTTCAATTCTGGCAACAAATGAATGCATGCTTAGGCATGCATTATTATTTAATAATGCGTAGCATTCCGCATGTATTCCGGGCATTGAAGAAACAGATTTGAGTATGCTTTCTTCACACTTGCCCGGTGGTTTTGTATTACTTTTGGTGCCAAAAGTAATGTCTATGCGTTTTGATTTAAAAACATAGGATATCTGACTAGTCTAATACGACGTAGTCGAAGCCGAAGGTTGCTGATGATGATGGGGCGTTGGCGGTGCAGATACTGAATTCAGAACTAGACCGGTTCACATAATATTGCAGTGTGGCAGCACCCTGGCCAACCGGCGAAATTACAACATGCGGCGTGTTGCCGAATGTGTTGTTGAACGAAACGGTAATAAAACATCCTGCGGCGGGATTATTGCCGGTGTGGATGCTGATACTACCGGCAGTATCTGAACCGCTGAGCGTTGCCGTGCCGGCACTGCCCAGTGCGGAACCGCGCGACGAACCCGGCACGCCGCCACCCGTATCAATATGATGCGAAATCGCCAGGTTACCGTTCAGCGACAGGGAATTGGTCACTAACACCGGTGCAGTCACAGCGCCGTTGAACGAACCACCGCCGGCAATACTTAATGATGCCGCCGTCAATTGCCCCTGTATGGCGGCTTTGCCACCAACGGTAAGATCCTTCGATTGCAGTGTGCCAAGGCTTGTTTGGCCGCTCACCGTCAATCCGGTCAATGCCAATGTGCTGCCGATCTGTACCGTACCTGCCACCTGCAGATTACCGCGCACCAGAACGGTTCCCTGGAAAACCGAATTCGATTCGATATTCAATACGTGTTTCGCGTCGCCGATGGTCGTACCTTGGCTGGCCAGCTGCTGCAACGCGGATGCGGACAAGTCCTGAGTCGGAGCCTTGCTCTGGCTCTTAGTGGTCTGTTTGTTGGCTTGCAAATATAGAAAGACGGATCCGGCGATGATGATCGCCATGATAATCAAAAATATCAGCAGGTATATGTTGAATTTGCCCAGTATTGCTTTGGGCCCGAACTTGCCACCTTTTTTCTTGGATTTCTTGTCGTCGCCGGTCGGCGTAGACATTGTCCCGCCGCCTACAGGTACGACATTCCCGCCCGGCGCGTTCTCTAGGCTCTCGCCCTCGGTGCCTTTATCGTCGGCCATCAGTAAATACCCCCGGTATTTTCAGTCGAAAGTCTAATGGTCTTAAAGTCGAAAAGTCGAACCGCTAAAATCGCAAATACTTTGGATTTTAGACTTCTGACTTTAGACTCGTGCGAAGCGATGCTTTGCATATTCAAAATGTTTGTTACTTTTGTTTGTCCACTCATAGCTTTTGCTAAACTACTATCGCTTTAATAATACTAGATTTGAGCACAAAAGCGTTAACGGATTTGAATTTTAAGCTGAATTGAATCACAATAGTGCATGTCAAGTGTGAGGAAGATGAGCAGAAATACATACGTAGCTAAAATAAAAGTGATTAGTTGCTCCGTAGCATCATTGCTTTTGATTGTCGGCGCCTCGTCAACAGCGCACGCATCGTGTGATCCCAGCCAGCAGTCATGTTCGACAAACTACGGCGTCGGCGAAACCCAGTTCGGTGCCGCCCAGCAATATGCTTGCTCTGGCGGTACGTATTGTGCAGATACGACGGCAGGCGAACTGACCAATGGAGACCATCTGGGCACAAACAGCAAAATCCAAGCCGGCGGCGGCCATATCACAACCCGGCAGCCTTCGCTCGAACTCATCGTCAATGGCAGTAACACTGACCTGGGGTATTTATCAGATTTGCAGGCATCCATGACAACCGGCACATTCAGCGTAAAAACGTATCTTGCCAGCGGTTATATAGTGCAGATCGCATCCGACCCGCCCGATAATGGCGGAACGCATCAGTTAAATACCATGAGCGGGCCGAGTCTTTCATCACCGGGTACCGAGCAGTTCGGTATTAATCTGGTTGCGAATACAACGGCTTGCGGCTCGCCGCAAAATATTGGTGCGGACCCAGTGCAAGTGCCTGATAGCACGTTCAGCTACGGAACTGCGGCAAGCGGCTATGACCAGTGCGGAAAATTCAAATACAACAAAGGCGATGTCATCGCGCAATCGACTAAAAGTTCAGGCGAAACGGATTACACGATAAGCTTCCTTTATAACATCAGCACCGGTACTACGGATGGTATCTATGTTTATCACGGAGTAATCGTCGCAACTTCCACGTTTTAATACAGGTCATCCCAGCGAACGTTGGGATCCAGTAAATTAGGAATTACTATGTTTAAACTAGATTCCAGCCTATGCTGGATTGACAACCTAATATCTTCTGAAAAATTATATAAAACTAGTGTTTAAAATTGTTAAAAAATCAAGTAATGCAGTATTATCAAACTACGGCTAACTAAAACAAATGGCTAAAACAAAAAAACAAAAATATAAGATGCACCCAGTGGTGCACCATGTCCATCGGGTCCACCGCATCAGCATGGCCGGGCTTGTGTTATCAACGCTGATAGCGTTGGTTTTGCCGTTATTTACGAATAGAAATGTGTCAGCTGACCAGGTTCAAAACCGGTTTATACAGATGAGTGACTCCGCTTCAAGCGGCGGTCCAATACCGTCAGGCATCGGCAGCGGCACCAATGTTACCTATACGTTTTCATTCGGTATATCGAATAACCCTGCTTATTCCCCAAATATGAAAAGCTACATCGTTGATTTTTGCGCTGAAGATCCAATAATTGCTGATACATGCACCGCACCGACCGGACTTGATTTGACCGCGGCTACGCCAATCAGCGGCAACACGGCTGGCTGGACGATAACTAGTACTGGTTCGCAAGTTAAAGCGACTAACGCGATTGGTCTGCCTGGCAACACGCAGATTACACTTGAACTTGGCGGGATTACGAACCCGAGTACTGCTGGCACCTTTTTCGCCAGAATATACACGTACGCCGATACGACATGGGGCGGTTATGTCAGCCCCACGAACATTGGTACAAACGTTGATTATGGTGGCGTTGCGATGAGTACGACAAATGCGATTTCGGTCACCGCTGCCGTGATGGAACATCTGACATTCTGTATATCCGGAGCGCCAATTGGTGCTGACTGTTCTGGATTGTCCCCGGCCAACCTGACTATCGGCCATGGTTTTCCGCTAATTGTAGATGGTTCTCAAGTAGACTCCACAAATGCGTATATGCAAACGTCTACGAACGCGAAGAACGGTGTAATAATACGGATGGAAAACTTAAATTCATGCGGCGGCCTCAGCAGTAATGGCGGCGTCTCTTGCCCGATACCGGCGGCAGGCAATCTGCCCGTAGCGTTTTCTCCGGGGACCGCGCGATTCGGCATGAATGTAGCGCCTAGCATCGGCGGCATAGGTTCGATATTACCGCAAGCTCCGTATGATCAAAGCGTCGCAAACAAATATGCCATGGATACGACGGCCGGAACGGGCGTCACCAGCACATACGGCAGCCAGATTGCCAATGGCGGGGCAGTCGACAACGTAGAAAACATCCTGACGTTCGCTGCATCAGCATCAAATGTAACCCCCGCAAACACTTACAGCGCAACATTCGTAATGGTAGCCACCAGCACGTTTTAATTACGTGTTAGCCGCATACAGCGTCATCCCAGCGAAGGCTGGAATCTAGTTTGAAATGGAATCCCTTTTTACTGGATCCCAGCCTACGCTGGGATGACCCTCCTTCGCCAAGGCTTCGGAGGGCAAGTCGATTCCTATACTTTAATATGTACTACCAAATACGAAATACGATTTGTGTGTACTCCCGTTGTCAAGGGGGTGTGGTTAAAATTGTGTACTACTTTGTGGGCAGTGGGCGGTATAACATGTGGATAACTTGGGCAAAAAGTCCTTGCTTAAGCAAACATTAGCGTGATAAGATTGCCCTAGATACGTGTGAATTAACAGTCTAATAAACAGAGGTCGAACAAAAAATGAAAATAAATATTAGAAATGTAACGCAAAAAGGCTACTATGTATTTGCATTAGCTTTTGTAGCCATGCTGTTAGTTCCAGCACTAGCAAACAAAGTCTCGGCCGGCCAAGTTACTTCAAGATCAGTGAAATTAAGCGATTCGACCGTCTCAGCAACAGGCGTGACCTATGAACTAAAATTCACACCAACAGGCGGCTCACCTGCTAATATTGGTGGGATTGTGCTTGATATTTGTTCTGGCGCGAGCACACCGATCATCGGCGATACTACCTGTACATACCCAACCGGCTTTGACTTCGGCACGACTCCAACATTTAACATTATTTCAGGAATTGGCACAGGTGGTACTTGGGTGACGACTAACAGCCTCCAAGGTGGTGCAGGTGCTGGTCAGGTACAAGTGTTAAAGCTGACAAACACAACTGCACAAGCAGTTACAGCAGCTACTCCGGTAGTAATCGATTTTACCGCAGTGACAAACACATCAACGGTGGGTACGTTTTATGGCCGTATCGTAACTTTTGATACTTCGGCACATGCAGTCAGTAGCTATACAGCAACTGGTGCAACACGTGCCGCAGCTCCTTTCACCGGACAGATTGATTACGGCGGTGTTGCATTAAGTACCGCAGCTGTGATTACTGTAACCGCTAAAGTCCAGGAACAATTAACCTTCTGTATCTATACTACTAGCTGTGGTGTAGGCACGGCAGTTACGCTTGGTAATACACAGGGCGTGCTGAGTACTTCCGGCGCGTTCGTTGATAAGACTACAAAGTATGATGTACAAACTAACGCAGCCTCCGGTGCCGCCGTGAATGTCAAAGGAAATACATTGACTGACCCTGTTACTTCATCTACCATTGCCGCCATAAATGCCGGTGGTGCCGCGGCGGTCAGTACGCCCGGAACATCCCAATTCGGATTATGTACTTACGAAGCAACTGGTACGAATTTGACTCCCAACTCTAACTACGATGGTTCGAATGCTGGTCCGA
>DATIJK010000019.1:0-37243 GCA_035478715.1 Saccharimonadales bacterium (SeqCode) | reverse complement strand
GCGGTTTACTTGGCCGGGCAGTATGACCAGCGGCTCAAACCCGACATTATTTATCAGATTGATATTTTTATTTTCGTCATTTTCGTCAAAACCCAATTTTTCCGCATCATCGAGCCAGATAAACGTCTGCTCGCTTTGTTTTATATACTTTCGGAACGCATCATTGTAATCGTCGCGCGTTGGGTAAATGTCCGGATGGTCGTAATCAATGCCGGAAATCAGGCTTAGGTGCGGTTTGAAGCTTAAAAAATTACGGTCGAATTCGTCAGCTTCGTATACAAAATATTCGCTGCCGGGTTCGTAATGGCCCATGTCGCCGAATGGAATTTTGGCTCCGACAGCATAACTTACTGGCACGCCAAGTTGCTTGAGTAGCCATATCGCCATCGCGGTCGTAGTGGTCTTGCCGTGTGTGCCTGCAATAGCTATTAGTTTCAGATTCTTTTCTTTCAGCACCAGATTGATGAACTCATCGCGCTTGCTGGTTTTGATCTTGTTTTCTTCGCAGAATTTCAATTCCGGCGCGTCTGGGTTTTCAATCGGCAGCGCAGAGGTCATGACGAACCAGTCGATCGGATTTGCAGCGTGAACTGCGGCGATTGCCTCGTACGTCTGCCCGATATGGACGTCGTTGATATCGTATTTTTTTAAATTCTGAATATACTGCGAATCCTGTTTGTCCGAGCCAGAAACTTCAAACCCTGCTTGTTTTGCAATCAGCGCTAACGGCCCAATGCCAGTACCGCCGATACCGGAAAAATAAATATGCATATCAAAAAGTTTACCATTTACCATTCACCATTGGCCATGCGTTTACCTATTTCTATGCACAATTCTTTGCAAGACTTCTCTATCGTTTCTAGTCGGAAGTAATTTTTATTGAAATGCAAACATGTTATGTAATACTGAATATAACAATAATCGAAGGGAACCGCTGATGGCTGGATTACCGAAAACGCCAAATGGATTGGTTGCCGCAACAATGCATGATGGAGCCGGAGATTTTCTTCGACGAGTGTCA
The DNA here is from genome assembly GCA_035478715.1 of Saccharimonadales bacterium (SeqCode). Classification (GTDB taxonomy): domain Bacteria; phylum Patescibacteriota; class Saccharimonadia; order Saccharimonadales; family UBA4665; genus JAICLK01. The sequence goes on along the minus strand of DATIJK010000019.1, from coordinate 36,222 downwards.
GTCGATACACAGACAAGGCGGCCGAAAGGTGCGCTATTCGGACCTGTATTTGCGGCTGAATTCAGTTATGGCGGCGCAACTGCGTTGATTAGGCGACACTTGGGTGACAGAGCACTTGTTATTGTGGAGCCTCAACAAGATGGTCGCGATGGCGAGAATCACGCCGACGGGCTAAGCAGGGCGGCGGCGGGAGCAAAACTTGACGCAATGTTATTAAGGCCCGATTCTTCAAGCGTCGCGGCAGCTTATATCAGCGCCATACAAAAAGTAAATCAACGGCCCAAAACTAACGTAGGAATTATTGTCGGTCCTCCGCGCGCTATGGCATACAGCGAAATTGACAGTGAGGCAAGGGGTTTTGTTGACGCTACCTGGAATGGAGCTTTCCAAGCCGTCGTTGAAGAAGAAGATGGTGTGAGAAATTTCTATCTGCCAGGCGGCGTGGACGGCCAAGTAAATGATGAAGTAATTGACCGCATAGGCCGCTGGGCGGGGTACTTCAGTGGCGCATTGGACCCAGGTACATACTCATTATGGCTAGATAGTGTCGTTGATTCGGAAAATGGCATGGCGCCAATTTTTGCGGCAGTCGGCCATGGCGTAAACATGAATGTTTTTGCGCAGAATTTCGGTACTTTCGCGCTTGGCGAAACGGTACTATCGGTCAAACGCGAATACGCAGCTTTTACTAAAGCTGGATAGTTGTTACAAAGCGGCTTGTGAAGAAACTTGCTGCTTTTCCGCTATAATCATTAGCAGCATGGATAAGCGGACGCTGCATCATTTTTGGCGGTACTTTCGAGAAATCAAACCGATGTATTTTTTGGTGGCAGCAGTTGTCACCGGACTGATTTGTATCTTCGCTTTAAAATCCAATAACGAGCATATGGGCGAATTGCGGACTGCTGTTTTCCAGGCTGACCAGAAAGGCCAGGGCGTCGACGAGGCGCTGCAGAATCTGCGAAATTACGTCGTCAGTCATATGAATACCCAGCTCGCTGCCGGACCAAATGCCGTGCACCCGCCAATCCAACTGAAATACACATACCAGCGGCTTGTACTGGCACAGAATAACCATGTGCAATCCACGAACTCAAATCTGTACAGCGATGCCCAGCATTACTGCGAGGCAACGATACCCACTGGTTTCTCCGGCCGCTACCGCGAATCATGCATCAATAATTACGTCAGCACGCATGGTGCCAAACCAGTAAGTGTACCCAAAAACCTCTACGAATTTGACTTCGTAGCAGCCAAATGGTCGCCTGACTTAGCCGGCTGGAGCCTGGTCCTGACGATATTTTTCATCTTGTGTGCAGTCACGTTCTGGGCAGCGGACTACCTGATAAAACGCGACCTCAAACACCACGAGTAAGTTTAATGCTAGCTTATTTTAATCTTATCTATTTCGTGCACTTTTACCGAGTGCGCCAACAAGTAATCGCATCCTGCTTTGCCGCATGCGCGGCCCCTCAAATCCAGGTATAACAATAGGTATGGGTTTTATTGTTTTATATATGCGTTCGATCTCGTCGCTTAATTGTGTAAAGCCATGCCCGTAAATTTCTTCCATTACTTGTACATCGTATCTCAGCGTTTCTATGTCGCCCTGCAGCACTTCGTTGATTCCTCTTGGCGGACCTGAGGGGTCATATCCGTCGCCGATAGCTCCGCGCTCAAAATCAACAAGATATGCGCTTTCTGTATTGTCGCCGGGTAGCTTGCCGTACATAAACTGTTTAAGGCTAAGGTCTCTATAAAAAGTTGCACCCTTTTTGCTAAGGGCATTTCCATAATACCTGATCAAAGATTCCATTACTGCGACCGTTGCTTCTTCTGGTACTTCTGCCATATCTTTTCGCATCTCAAATCCCGTTACACGTTCGGTAATTAGGTTTTGAATTACAAATCCATCAGCATCTTTACTTATTAAAAACCGGAAGCCTGAATTTTTTATAAGGTAAGGTTCGCTTTCCAGTTCGTGCATAAGCATGCCAAATAAAATTGCATCTTCAGCCCCCTCTTTACGGTCTTGGTCATTTTTATATTTTGACCATTTTCTAATGATAACGTTCGGATGTTCGTTGAAGCTTTCGAATGTGTGTACCGAAGCGAAGTGCTCGGTTGTTCGACGATACTTGAATGGGTCAATATTCAAGACCCCAATTTCTTCGAAATTCGATTGTTCAAAGGTGGCAAGTTCCGCACGCATCTGATCTGCGAATTTAGAAAGTTCATCACTTTGCGTTGCATACCAAGAACTGTCCGTCTCTTCAAGTGGAGGAGGCGGCGAAGTTGATACTGTTTCTTGTGGAAGTAAATCTAAAGTGTTCATGTTTAATTTATATATACTATTCTAACATATATTAAAGAATTAATCAATATATAAAAAATTATCAAAAAGTAATAGTTGTCGATTCTATAGCGTCACCCGGTGTAAGTAGTTTATTATTAACAGATGAAAGATTTGAAACTAACTATCGAAATTAATAGGCCCGCAAAAGAAATATTCGATTTTACGCTTAATCCAGAAAATACACCGAAATGGGTGGATTTTATTGGACATGAAGAAACTGACGAATGGCCCGTTAAGCTTGGCACGATATATCGGAACCGAGCGAACCCTGGAGCAGAATGGTCGGAGTTCAAGCTATCAGAATACGATCCAGGCAAACTCTTCACACTGAGCAAGGTAGACGGCAGCTATAACGTACGGTATGTATTTAAACCTATAACGCCCGACACCACAGAGCTTGAATATTATGAATGGACGGATGAAGTTGAGCTGGAAGTTCCATTCACAATGGAGTCTTTGCAAAAGCTAAAAAATATACTTGAGAAAACGTAGTTTTTGCGCGCCACTTAGTATTGCAGCCAGTGCTTAAAAGTATTTCTTTGCATGAAGTAATTCTGACATGAGGATCGCACCGCCGGCGGCGCCTCGGATGGTGTTGTGGGATAGGGCTATGAATTGCCAGTCGAAAAATGGGTCTTCGCGCAAGCGGCCCATGGTTATGCCCATGCCGTTTTCGCGGTCGCGATCGAGTTTAGTCTGCGGGCGGTCCGGTTCATTCATGTATGTGATGAGTTGTTTCGGGGCAGACGGAAGTTTTAGCCCAGCAATCGGGTTTTTATAATTTTGCACAGCTTTGATGATTTGCTCGCGGGTTGGTTTGCGTTTAAATCTGACACTCACGACAGCCATATGCCCGTCACTCACTGGAACGCGGACACAAGTTGCATAAATAGTTGGGAAACTAGCGGATTTGATTTCGCTGCCAGAAATCGATCCCCAGATTTTCATCGGCTCGCGTTCGGATTTATCTTCCTCGCCCGGTATCAGCGGATTGATGTTATCGACCATTTCCGGCCATGTTTCAAATGTTTTTCCAGCACCTGAAATAGCTTGCAGGCTCACAACTGAAACATCTTTCAGTTCGAATTCTTTTAACGCGGTCAATATCGAAACGTACGATTGGATTGAGCAATTTGGCTTGACGGCGATCAGGCCTTTATCCCAACCGCGGTTTTTCCGCTGCACATCGATTAATTTGGTATGTTCCGAATTTACTTCGGGCATCAGAATTGGAACATCGTCTGTCCAGCGGTGAGCCGAGTTATTTGAGACAACTGGGATGCCCGCCGCCGCATAATCAATTTCAATTTGCTGGATCGCAGGCTTGTCCAAATCCAAAGCGCAAAAAACGAAGTCAACTTGTTTCGCGATTGATTTCAAGTCCGCGCGGACATCTTTGACTGTCAACTTTGCGACTGAAATCGGTATGTGACTCTGCATACTCCAGCGGCCTGCGACCGCATCTTCGTATAATTTGCCGGCAGATCGCGGAGACGCCGCGATAGAAACGACCTCGAACCAGGGATGACCATCAAGCAATGTAACGAACCGTTGCCCAACCATACCGGTCGCACCTAAAATGCCGACGCGCAGCTTACGCACCAGCTAACGCTCCCGCGGCTTTTAGGACGTCTGAGAAAACACCACCGGCAGTAACTGGTACGCCAGCGCCAGGGCCTTTGATGATTAGCGGATTATCATGGTAGCGCTTGGTTTGGATTATTATGATGTTATCGGGTCCCGTAAGTGCGCCTATATCTGAATCGAAGGGGACTTCTGCTAAACCGACCGTACTTTTTTTGGGAGTGACGCTTGCGATGTAGCGGGGAATCATTTCATTAGCCATCGCGGACTTGAATCCTTTGGCAAATTCTTTATCCAATGCGGGGAGTTTTTTTATAAAATCTTCTACCGAAAGTTTTGTCATCGATTCGGGGTACAGACTTTGCAATTCAACATCTTTGAGTTCAATTTTGCAGCCCATCAACCGTGCCAGTATGACTGCTTTGCGGGCAACGTCAACGCCCGACAGGTCATCGCGTGGATCAGGCTCGGTAAAGCCCTGTGCTTTGGCGGCGGCAACTGCTTTCGAAAACGGTACACCATCTTCCAACTCTGTGAATAAATATCCTAACGTTCCGCTGAAACACCCGGTGATTTGCTCGATCTTATCGCCGGTATTAATCAAATCATGCAGCGTACTGATTACTGGCAATCCGGCACCGACCGTGGTTTCGATCAGAACCCGTTTTTCGCCGTATTTCATTAACTCGTCAAAATCAGATTGCGCGCCAGCGACTGGCTTTTTGTTCGACATGACTACCGAACCGCCGCGCTTTAATGTCAATTTGTGCAGCGCAACGGTTGCATCTGACGCGGTCGTATCAATAAGGATAAAGGGCAAGGGGATTTCGGTGATTGCTTTTTTAACATCATATTGCTTGCCAGACGGAAACGACTTGATATCCTTATCAGCCAATCCGTCCGATTTGAAAATGCCATCAGTCGCGGTAAACATGCCGCAATAAATCAACTCCAATTCAAAGTTTTTCTTTATACCGGCCTTTTGGGCCGTTATCTGTTTGACGAGCTCGCCGCCGACATTGCCGACGCCAACATGTATTACATTGATTTGTTTCATTCGTTACCGCTCCCTTCCTGCTAATTTGAACTCATTATGAATGCTTTGAACGGCGACCGGTACGTCGGTCTGATTGACTACTAGTGAAATATTCAGTTCGGACGATCCCTGCGCGATTGCGACGACATTGACCCCTGCGTTGCCGAGTGCGGAAAAAGTTTTGCCAGCGGCGCCGGGGTGGCCCTGCATGTTGTCGCCGACAACTGCGATTATGGCTAGATTTTCCTCTAGTTTAACGCTCTCTATATTGCGGCGGGCCAGCTCGGCTTCGAATGCTTCCCGTAGTACTCGTACGGCTTTCTCGCCGTCATCATGTCTCACCACGAGTGAAATATTATATTCTGATGACGCCTGGGAAATAAAAAGCACATTGATTTGCTGGGCGGCAATCGTGCCAAATACCTTAGCAGCGATTCCCGGCACACCAGTCATACCCTGGCCCTGGACAGTGATCAATGACAATCGGTTCATGCTGGATATAGCTTTGCAGCCGTTTTTTGCTCGGTTTTTCCGATTTGAGATTTTCGTACCCGGCGCATCAGGATTGAAAGTGTTTTTCACTCGAATCGGAATGTCCTTTAACGATGCCGGAACCATCGTCAGCGGATGCAACACTTTGGCGCCGAAATATGACAGTTCGGCAGCCTCGGCATATGAAAGCTCTGGTATGGTTTTTGCTTCGGGAATTATTCGCGGATCGGCGGTCATGGCGCCATCGACGTCCGTGTAAATCCATACTTCATCGGCATCAATACAATTGCCCAAAATCGTCGCCGAATAATCAGATCCGCCTCTGCCCAGGGTGGTCGTGATGCCATCGTGGGTCGCGCCGATAAACCCAGTTACGACCGGCACGATGTTTTTCGAGGTCAATTTATTAATCTTTGTTTTTGCCGTTAAAGATTCCTCGAGAATTGGGCGGGCATCTCCAAACGTGTCAGTCGTTACGATAAGCTTCGTCGCCTCAATCGGTTTGGCCTGAATACCGTCGGCTTCAAGCGCGCTCGCAACTAGCTGTATGCTCATTCGTTCGCCAAAAGACAATATTTTGTCACGCGCCCGGCCGGTGAGTTCGCCCATAACCAGGATGCTATCAAGCAGATTACCGAGTTCGCTGAGCAAGCCGCTGATAGATTCGTGCAGGCGTACGCTTGTTTCGTCACCGAGATTCAGATCAGAAATCGTGTTTAAGTGGATCGTTTCGAGCCGTTCAAGGTCGCGCAGCGTCTTTGACTTACGGCCGTTGGAGGCGTTATTGGCGGCAGACAAAAGCAGGTCGGTAACGGTACTCATCGCCGAAACGACAACCACCGGTTTTACATTCTTATGCGCATCTGCGACTATCTTCGCGACATTCCGCATCCGCTCGGCGCTACCGATAGAAGTGCCGCCGAATTTCATTACAATTAGATTCATCCCTGACCCCGGCATTTTCATATTATTACATCACACTACGCAAGAAGTAAAAAAACCGCGGTATTATTGCCGCGGTTTTTTTGTAATTTTGTTTTGCCCTACGGCTTGTTGGTTGCCGGTGTCGGGTTCGGAGTCGTGCTTGTGTTTGAAGTCGACTGCGTGTTTGCGCTCGATTGGTTAGTGCTGTTGCTAGCTGATGACTGCGAGCAGTTCTGACCGTTCGGGTTCTGCTTGTAGAAGTCGGCGATCTTCTGTGCGACCTGGCCGCTCGGCTTCAAGTTTTCCCAGAAGTAAACTTGGCTATTGTTGATGACCATCTGGTCGGATGGGCCATGCAATTCACACCCTAACTTCACAAGTGTGTACGAGTTGTTCGATGATTGGCCGCTTTGGTTCTGGATGTAGAACACATTGGTCAGATCGATGTACGAACCGGTTATGTCCTTGATGTGGCCGAAGTATACTTGGCCGCCCGTCGTACCATTGACGTTGATGAATACAGCCTGGTATTGATCTTTGTTTACCAATTTAGACTGCTGATTGTTAGCTCCCCAAGTAAACATTATTATCAATGCGATTACCAAGACGCTTATTAGGATTAATAATACGACGCTTCCCAAGCGATACCATTTGCTCTCAGAGCTTTTGCCCGAGCGTTTGCCCGAACTAGATTCTGAGCCGCCAGTGACGTGAACGCCACTTGGACCACCACTCCGAACCTGCTGTGAACGGTTGACAAAATCCATAGATTTCCTACCCTCTACTCTATTAATTGATTATGGCTTTTAGTGTAATACATTAGCACTATGAGTTGCAACAACAAATATGAAATTTGCGGACGATAATTAATATCGCTTAAGCTTTTGTCCAGATTAGGAATACCAACGAAAGCTTAAGAAGAAACACCCCAGTTAAAAAATTAATTAACAGGGGTGAAACGCAAAAAAACTATACAAAACGATTATGCCCGGGTTGACAAACAATTTAATGACAGAGTATGTTAGGGGTACCATTACTAAATCGTAAGAGAGGGGAGCCAACAGCAATGGCATACAAGCACACAAACTCAAAGGGCGTAACATACTACCTGAACTCAAAAGAGGTCACGCTTCGCGGTGGCAAAAAGCAGACAATCTACTACTTCAGCAAGGACGAACGCCCAGAAGCGACTGACTTGCCTTCAGGATTTGTCGTCAACGAAAACCCGCGCAACGGTTTCCTTACTGTCAAACGCAAATAGTTCGGTCACGTCTTCGAACAAAAAACACCTGGTAACGCCGGGTGTTTTTTATAAATGCTTCAAAATTGCAAAGGATATGAAAAATTTCACTGCAGCGACTGGTTAATAGCATTTATAATGCAAATCATTATTCACACAGCAATAATTTTGTTTACAAGCTAAAGTATTGGTATAGTTGTATATATGGCAGATGTAGTATTAGAGGTTAAAAACCTCCAGAAATCTTATGGTGAAAAAAAGGCAGTCCGCGGCGTAAGTTTTTCGGTCGAAAAGGGCGAAATATTCGGTATTTTAGGCCCGAACGGCGCCGGCAAGACCACGACGCTGGAGATGATAGAAACGCTGCGCGAAATCGACGGCGGTACGGCAACGATAAACGGCGTGGATGTCGCTAAACACCCATATGCGATCCGTGGCATGATCGGCGTGCAGCCGCAAACTCCCGGCTTTCAGGACAAGACAAAATTGTCCGAATTGCTGCAGATGTTCGCTGCGGCCTATGGTGAACGCGTCAACACGAAAAAATTCCTGGATGAAGTCAATCTTGGCAAAGAGGCTAACAGTTACATTGAACAATTATCAGGCGGTCAGAAGCAGCGGTTCAGTATCGCCGCGGCATTAGTGCACAACCCCAAAGTATTTTTTCTGGATGAACCTACTACCGGTCTCGATCCGCAAGCGCGGCGTAATTTGTGGGAGCTTGTCGAAGATGTCCGTAAACGGGGGATTAGTGTAATCCTTACAACGCATTATATGGACGAAGCCGAAATTCTCTGTGACCGGGTCGCGGTAATGGATCAGGGCAAGATCATCGCACTCGACACCCCAAAGAACTTGATCAAACAATTGCTAGCCAAAGGCTTTAAGAAAAAGCAACATGTCGAACAGGCCGACCTCGAAGACGTGTTTATTGACTTAACTGGCAAGGAGTTACGGGCATGAGCAAATCAATGAGTCCTTGGCACAAGAAATTCTTTACCATCTGGGTATTTTTTGTTATCAGCATGCGCCGTTTGTTCCGCGACCGGCTAGCATTATTCTTCACATTCCTGTTCCCATTGATATTTCTATTCGTGTTCGGCGCAATCAGCCATCACAGTGGCGTATCGCTTAAAGTGGCGGTGATAAATGAATCAAAAACGCAGTATGCCCATCAGTTCGTCACGCAACTGAATAACAGTAAAATTGTCAAAGTAGACGAACAGATAACTGATTTTAATACCGCGAACGAAAAAATGAGCCGCGGCGAAATTGATGCGACCATCGAGTTGCCGCAGAGTTTCGGTGAAACTAAAAACGGCCTTCCTTCCGGCCAGGCAGTCGTGCATTACACGCAAAATAACGAACAAGCTGCCCAAACGCTGGTGTCGGTTCTGCAGGCGCAATTCCAAAAAGTCAACGCAAGGCTTACTACATCGGTGACGCCATTTACCGTTACGAGCAATCAAAATAACGAACATAGTTTGAACGCATTCGATTACACATTTACCGGTTTGCTCGGCTTTGCGATTCTGGGCGCTGGTATTTTCGGACCAATGAATTACTTCCCGGAACTTAAGAAAATGGGTATCTTACGGCGACTGCACACTACGCCGTTGCGCGTCTGGCAATATTTCATGTCAACCATGATGAGTAATGCCGTTACCGGCTTGCTTTCTATAGCAGTGATGTTCATCGTGGCACTCCTGGTTTTCAAACTGACCATGGTCGGCAATTATCTGACACTCGCGATATTCCTCGCATTTGGCATCATCATGATACTTGGCATCGGCCTTGCTCTCGGGGGGTGGGCCAAAAACGAACGGCAGGTTGCGCCGCTAGGTAATATCATCGTATTCCCCATGATGTTCCTGACGGGCGTATTCTTTCCGCGCTATCTAATGCCCGAATGGCTGCAGGGTATCACGACATACATTCCATTAACACCGGTAATCGATGGCGCACGTTTGATCGTGACCGAAGGAAAGACGCTGCTGGATCTCGGGCCGCAACTCGCCATCATGGCCGTCTGGACAGTGATCATATACGCGATAGCTTTCCGAGTCTTCCGTTGGGAGTAGCTTTCAGAACTACTTTCTACTTTCGTGAAACGAACGCTGTCTAATCTTTTACGGTGGGCAGCAACAATTTCAACTCAACCATATCCTGTGTTCCATTGGCCGATTGCTGCTTGTTCCAGTTGTCACCGCTGCAGTGAAGCGTCATAGGACCGTTTCGAACAATGGTGATTTCCAAATTCTTGCCGCCGGTCGTATCGGTCAATGATGTGTACTGTGCGTCACGTTCATTACTTTGGTCCGTTGCGCTATTTGTAGTATTGGTTCGTTGCGTGTCGGCATGCAAATGATATCCCTGATCTGATGAAGAAGTTATCAAAGCGGCTTCCAGCCCGCTATCATTTGCGGTTAAGTAAATATCGTACCAGGGCATCCCATTATCAATTCCGTACCCATTATCCCCATTATCACAAATTATCTGACCGCTATGCCGCACCAAATCTGCAATCATCGGTTGCATTTCAACTTTCGCCTGGTTGGGTTTTTGCAAACCTTGTATTGATTGGCCAAGAATGGAAATAAGTGCCCCGAAAACGAATATGGCCAAGGCAATGACAACCGTCAAAAGTAAACTGATAATTAATGCGATTATCGCCAGCACTCGGCCGCCATGCTTGTATACGGAAATCCTGTATAACGCGATCAATGAAATTATGAGTCCGATCGGAGGTGCCAGAAACGCCAGGATGATACTGATTATTGCGAGAATATCCGTGGGATTTTGTGACTGTGGGGATTGTTTTGGTTGATTTGCGGGCATGATTTCTTGCTATTAGCATAAGCATTCATGGCCTACTTTACAACTCGCTCACTTCACAGTATCGTTATTTTTGATGGCACTTTATGACGCAACTTTTGACCCGTTTCAGGAGGCATGGAAAAATCCCGCGGCGCAATTTCCGATATTCGTTGATGAAGAGTACGGATTGATGGTGATCCCCGACGCGCTGCCGGCGGTGGACCATCAGGTGCTGGTAATATGCCGCGAGCAGACGCCGTATCAGGAATTGCCTGCCAGCCGCCAGCTGCAGATGATGACGCTTGCAAATATTACGGCAGAATATATGGATAAAGTTCTGAAGCCAAAACGCAAGATCGGTTACGCTGTGTGGGGAAACCAAATCAAAACCGCACATATTCACCTATTGCCGCGTAACGTGCCGGACGACGGCATAAAATTTTTCGTGGGGGAAAAATCCAGGCAGACGCAACAACAGCTAAAAGAAACTCAAAAACTGCTAAATTTTCCAATTGCCCTACAGCGCAAGGCTAAAAAGCAACTCGAAGAGTTAGCTTCAAAATTTTAGATAATCTTTGTAAATGATTTAGGACGCCAGGCTACCATTCAATTAGTCAGAATCCAGCGCATCACCAGATCTTTGATTTTGTGATATTCGTCCGCATCATATTGCATGTTTGCGACACAATATTGCTTGCCTTTGTTGTTCGTACAGAACATGCTGTCCTGCATGTCGGCACAATCGTGCATGAAAAAGCAGTTGTTGAGCTTTGCAGACCACGCGACGTTGAAGCAATTTGAACATTCGATGCTGTCGTCCAGCCGAACGCAGAACGTCGAGCTCGCAGAGCGTTGCCCGGCCACGACGAATTCGCAGTTCGCGAGCCCATCCGAAAATAAGATGTTCTTACATTTTCTGATATCCTGCGAACGGAAGACATTTTCCGAAAACATGACATTATCGGACTCACCGACATTCAATGAATCTTTATTACGTTCCGTTGTCGTATAGTTTATTTCGTTCCAAGCGGTCAGTACGTCATTGATGTCATTCAATTGGCGCTTGGGGCGCATATAGTCAGTTTTCGGTCCAGCTCCAGCGATTTCATAATTTCGCGCGTTCGACAAGCGCACGAACCGGGTCGGGTTGGTCGATGACGCCCAGGTTTCTTTGCCGTCAACCGCGTCCGTTACAGCCTGAGGTAAGCGCACGTCAAATGCGAATTTCTGCATGAATGTGTCCAGGCTCAGCGGGTTTTTATAGCCGAAAATTTGCCCCACAATCTTATCGAGCATCTCCTTCGCTTGTGTCGGTGTCATGGTGAACTCTCTTTCTTGTTAACATTATCCCTGCTTGATGAGTGCATTGCCAGCAGTTCGCGCAGTCCGCCGAGATGCCGTGTGGGCATCTGCTGCTGTGCGGTCGGTGATTCAATCTTGATTTCGGACTTGGCAATCATTTCGGTTAGTTCTTTCGAAAAAACTATCTCGCGCGGTTTTTTATGTTCGCCTTCGACAAATTTTTCTGGCAATTCCTGCTTGGCTTTCACCAGTTCTGGTTCGCCGCTGGTAACTTTTGATACCGGTGCATTGACGGTCCTGGCCTTGACTGCAGGGGTGACCTGACCGTTCGACAGAACGCGCACTAAGCACTCGCGCGGGTCAAGCTCAGTCATCATCTTTACTTTCAAGTCAGTCAAATCGATGCCTTTGTTTTGTTCGGTTTCGATGACTTCTTTCGGTAAGTCGATATTCAAGTTGCCTTCGAGCGCGCGGGCATCTTCTTCGGAAACCTTGAATGCATAATAGTTATAGACATTGGAAAATATCGCGTCGCGAAGCCCTTTTTCGACTTGGCCGAAATACTGCTGGGCAAGAATTATTGTCAGATTGAACTTACGGGCTTCTGCCAGGATTTGCGCGATCGCTGGATTCTGCACAACCGAGACTTCATCAATTACCAAAATGACTTTCTGGCCGAATGCACGTGCCTGAGCCAATAAAAATATCTGCTGAATCAATAACCCGGCGATCGTTTTCACGACTTTGTCGCCCATGCTGACTTTATTCAGCGAAAATACGGTCAAGAAGTTTTCTTGTACGGTCCGGGCCAGTGAAATTTCGCTTTCGCCCACCAGGGAAGGCTGCAGTTGCATCTCGTCCACCATCGAAACCAGCGGCAGGATGGTCGTTTCATAATATTGGGTGCGTAATTCATTGAAATCGTTTCCGAAGAATCTTGAGACGTTCTGCGGCACATAGCCATGCACATGTTCGATTACCTGATTGCGGTATTCGACTTCGGTGATAAAGCGTTTGAGATTTTCCAGAGTCATCGTCTGCGCGGTCATCAGAACGAACAGGGAATATCTCAGCAGTCGGTCAAGCCGGGCATTGAACTGATCAGCAAGCACCGATTTGAATAGCGTTGATGTCAGCTCCGTGGCAGCGGTCAGATCCGCTCCGGCTTCGGGAAAAAGGTCGGTTCCGTCTTGTGTACCAAAAGTGATGACCTTGTGATCGGGGATATGCGCGAAATCTTCGGCCAGCGCGGCATGCGGATCGATTACGATAACGCGGTAATTCATTTTCATCTGCGTGGTGCTCAATCGGTCCACGAACAAACTGATAAATTTGGATTTGCCACTGCCGCTGGCGCCGACGATGAATGAATGTTTGTCGAAATCGTACGACGTCAGATTCAAAAAATAGTCATGCGAAAAATACGGAAACGTACTAACTTGCAGCAGCGCATTCATGTTTTCGCTGGACAGCATGTGCAACGACTTTTCGATGTTCAAATACACCGGCAGCGTTTTTTTCATGTAGCGGACGTTATCCTCAAAATTGATAGCCAAAACATTGGCCGGAAAGTCGAGTGTCGTTTTGTCGACGCGGCTGTATTGCCCGCCGGCGTTTTTAAAAAGTAGGCTGATTTGTCCGAAAGTTTTAGACCCGAGGCCGCGAACACTTATTACTGCATATTCCAAATCTTTACCTTTTGATACCGAATATTTTTCTTTCAAATCCAAAATATTGCCGCCTGTAACGAATTGCACGAAACGTTCTTTGTGCGTGGCGTTTGGCAAGCGCGTTTCGTCTTTGTTGACGCGCCTGATTAAAATTCCGTCGATGTTATTAGATAGGGAACTCAAATCGCGGTCGCTCAACAAGAAAAACCGGACAGTATTGTCTGAACATTTTACTGTCAATTCAAACTTGCTCAACACCCCGCTGTATGACTGTACGGCTTTGTACAGCTTAGTCCAGACGGCCTGCGTCAGGTTATCTGTAATGGCGTAAAGTTCAAAATGATATCGCATAAATTCTAGCTGTTTTAATCTGATTGAATTGTACACTTTTAATTTTTTTACCGAAAGTTTGCGGCTCGAATCTTATCGGTTTCTGGTGCACAATAGAAGGTTATGGAACTTATCGTTGATGTACACGTGCATTCGCATTTTTCGCGGGCTACCAGTAAAAACTGTACGATTGAGGGATTGTATTTCTGGGGTAAGCAGAAAGGTATCAATATTATTGGCACCGGGGATTTTACGCATCCGGAGTGGTTCGCAGAGTTTCGTGAAAAGTTGGTGCAGGTCGAGGGCGGGCTGTTTCGATTGAAATCTGATATCGCCAGCGAAATTGATAAGACCTTACCAGCTAGCACCCGGAATAATCTGATCCGGTTTGTACCAAGCGTGGAAATATCCTGCATTTACAAAAAGAATGATCGCGTGCGCAAATTGCACCAGCTGATAATCGTGCCGTCATTTGAAGCTGTCAGTAAATTAAATTCCAAGCTCGAACGGATTGGAAATCTTAAATCCGACGGCCGGCCGATTCTGGGTTACGACAGCAAAGAGTTGCTGAAATTAGTACTCGACACCGACCCGGACGCGATTTACATTCCAGCCCATATCTGGACGCCGTGGTTCGGCATGTTCGGTAGCAAGTCGGGTTTTGATTCAATCAAAGAGGCGTACGACGAACTTGCCCCGGAAATCAAAATAATCGAAACCGGCTTGTCGAGCGACCCGGCAATGAACTGGCGGCTCAAGCAGCTTGACGGCATCACGATAATCAGTAATTCAGATGCGCATTCGCCGCAGAAACTCGGGCGGGAAGCCACGGTCGTAAACAGTGACCCGACCTATGCTGATGTCTTCGGCGCGTTCAGGACGAATGATAATCGGTTGGCCGGGACAATTGAGTTTTTCCCGGAAGAGGGCAAATATCACTATGACGGACACCGCGCGTGTGCGGTAAAATTCTCGCCTGCGGAAACCAGAGAACTCAACGGAATATGTCCCGAATGCCACAAGCCATTAGTTGTTGGCGTTGATTACCGTGTGGGTGAATTAGCCGACCGGGCATCGGACAAAGTCGAACCAAAGAAATCTGTAGAGTACATCGTGCCCCTAACTGAGGTGATTGCGGAGCTTCGCGGCACCAAATCAGACAGTAACAAATCTGTCATCGATGAATACAGTAATCTAATTGGCGGCCTCGGGAGTGAATTCGATATCCTGCGTAAACTTCCTATAGAAACTATAAAAGAATTTTCACCGCAGACAGCGCTGTCAATTGACCGAATCCGTCAAGGCAAAGTCTTCAAAGACCCCGGCTACGACGGCGTCTTCGGCACGATAAAAATCTTCAAAGACGCCGCCGAGCGCGCCGAAACGCTTAATCAGATATCTTTGCTTTAATTAATATTACGGTTTGAAGTAACGTTCGAACTGCTGGTATCGTTCAATGCTGGCCGGGATTCGCGCGCGGTACTCTTCTTTGCCTTCGGCGACTTTTTTATAATAGTTAACGACATTGTAAACGAAGCGTGTGAAGCAGAAGAGCGGCAGTGCGGTTTTTTCTTGCGGTGTCAGCGGCCGCACAGACTCGTAAGATTCCAAAAAGGCAGCATAATTGCTGCCATCTTTACCAAACAAGCACGTGCTGGGATTTTCAAACTTAAAAAACAAAGTTTTTACGATATCCTCCAGAAAAAAACTGTACCGGTAATCGTCGAAATCAAATATGCCCGTCAGTTTACCATTCTCAAATTTCATATTCTCATCCATGATATCGCCCTGGATCGCTCCCTGCGGAAGATCAGCAAGATCGGCTTTTGCGGCGGCTGCTTTGAAATCAGTAATGACCTTGCGAGTAAATTCATGTTCATCGCCTTGGCTGGTCCCATAATTTTTCAGGTAAAGATTGGCTCGATCGTCCGCTAATTTTATTACATTGCCGGGCCAAGCTCGTTCTTGCGGGTAGTTGAAACCCGGTGCGAGCAAGTGCATTTTGCCCATGACTTTTCCGACTTGGCCTACCATGTCTGACGTAAAATCCTGAGGCAATTCGCCATGCGCATAATCCATTACCACATATGGTGATCCGTCAGCATATCGTTCATAAATATTGCCAGCGAGCGACGTGTAAATTTTGGGAACAGGTAAGCCATTCGCCGTATATAGCTGCATCAGGCCAAGTTCACCCAAAATGTCGCTTTCATTGCGGACACCTGCATGGTGATTCGCATCGCCCCAAAATCGTACGACAATTTGCGCGTGTCCAATGTCAACAAAAATACTGGTATTTTCAACACCTTGCTTCAGGTGTTTGAACGATTTAATGGTGGCGTTGTCGAAATATTTTGCAAGTGATCGCTGTATCGCATCTTCGGAAAACAGTTCCATCAGCCAATAATACTATCAATTTATCGATTCGCAACAGCTCATGGTATAGTGCGTTTTATGATATATCGCACAATTTTATTTGACATGAACGGAGTGATCGTCGACGACGAGCCGCTGCACATGGTGGCATTCAACGAGGTGGTCAAGCAGTACGGATTTTCTATTTCCGACGAAGTATACAACGCCTATTTCGCCGGCAGGACCGATGAAGATGGTTTCCGATTGTACTTTGATTCACTGAACGCGCCGATGCCAGCTGCGATGGCGGAACTTTTAAATCAAAAAGCCGCAGCCTATCAAAAATTGGCCAAAGGCAAGTTGCAACCCTTTCCCGGTGTAATTGAATTTATCAAAAGTCTTGCGGCCGATAAAAATCTGACACTGGCGCTTGTTACCAGCTCATTGCATGTCGAAGCCGAAACCGTGCTGAATGCGTTCGAAATTTCAAGCTGTTTCAAAGCGTTAGTAACTGCGGATGATATCACCAAGGGCAAACCAAACCCCGAAGGTTATTTGAAGGGCGCTGCGGCAGTCAATGCGAAACCCGAGGAATGCCTGGTTATTGAAGACGCTCCAAGCGGCATCATGGCCGCACATAATGCTGGCATGAAATGCGTCGCAGTACTTAACACGTATTCCCGTGATGAGTTGAAAGAGGCGGACCTGATCGTCGAAAAACTAGTCCCTGGCTGCCTCGATACCATTGCCTAATAAATAATCCGTGGTATCTTATGTTTAGAATGTTGAAAAATAAAAAACCCGAACCGACGCCAAAGTCGTATAAATACGTGCTGACCCACGCAAAATTTTATGAGTACGAGAATAGCCGATGGTATTTCATCTCGTCTTTCGCGCTATATTTAGTCGCACTCCAGACGGTCGGTCAATATTTGCTGTACCACAGAAGCTGGAACATCGTAGTCCAGTTGGTCGTTTTCATTCTATTCCTGTGGGTGGTCGTCTTCGCGAACGATTACATCTTTTACCGTATCGCCAAGCGCAAAAAACACTAACCGATTCCAATTAATTCAGTCGTTTGCGGATATATCCAATAGTATATCCAGGCCGAATTCTCTGAGAGTTTCAATCTCAATATCCTCTAATCTGAGTGCGACGCCTCCCCATTGCTGAATCAGTGCTGGAGTTATGGTTTCGACCTGAAACGGCCCGCGTGTGTCACTTGTTTTTATTTCCCACTGCTGGACATCGCTTCCTCCGGTAATTTCCGCAATAGCGGTAACCCCTAAATTAAATGCTCTATTTCCAAGACTCCTGGCACTCTGTGCGGACAAAGATATTTCTTGTAATATTTGTTCACTAGCGTCTCCATCTGGTTTATCGGATTTAAGAAATGTCGAAACGCTGAAGACGCCAAGCTGATGATAA
Source organism: Saccharimonadales bacterium (SeqCode) (assembly GCA_035478715.1). GTDB lineage: Bacteria > Patescibacteriota > Saccharimonadia > Saccharimonadales > UBA4665 > JAICLK01. The sequence continues at coordinate 18,688 of DATIJK010000019.1, read as the reverse complement.
GCACTTAATGCACAATCAAACATGCTGTATAAAAGTGTAGATTGGTTACGGCCGATAGATTCGACGATGAAACTTCTGAGTTCTGCCGGACTTTCAGTGCCAGTCTGATCGAACAGATGTTCGGGTTTGACGGAATCGGGCATGCTGAGCGATGGTAAGACTTCGGACTGCTCGGGACCGGTTAAAACATAGGAAATTCCAGTACCTGCGCCATATGGCAGCCAGTTCCCCGGTGGTTGTAAGTCGACATCCCAGAACAGAACTGTTGCAGGATCTAGTATTTCGTCCGGTTTCACATGTAGGCGTTTGTAATCAACGCCTACAGGGCTAACGATTAGCCGGTGTCCCGAATCTAAGGGTATCGCCCATGCCGCAGATGCGTGAAGATCAACAGCTGTTGTTGCTAGCAGTTCCGGGAAGTCTGGTTTTTGCATCCGTTCTGAAACAGCTTCGTTTAACGCTATAAACGCTTCAAACAGCGGCGTGCCGGCCGCGACATTACCATTACACTCGTAAGGAATGGGCATAGGCGGCTATTATCGCATGTATTTTAAAAATTACCAGAAAAAGGCTGCTTACAAATTATTGGTAAAGTCTTACTATGATTACCATGGATAGCCTAAATGATAACCAGCGAGCCGCAGTTGAATCCGGGGAAGGGCCAGTCATGATTATCGCCGGGCCGGGGACGGGCAAGACCAAAACGTTGACTACCCGGATTGCCTGGTTGATCGAAAACGGGAAGGCTCATGCGGACGAAATCGTGGCTTTAACATTCACGAATAAAGCCGCGCGCGAAATGCGCGAACGTGTCGAAAAGCTGTTAAATAAAAAATCAAGGATTCCGAAAATCACGACGTTTCATGCGCTTGGCGCAGATATCCTTAAAAAAATTGACTCGAATGAAAAGTTACTTGATGAGCAGCAGCGGTCAGATATTATCCGAACGCTGCACAAACACGGCGAATTGAAAGGCCTGAGTGTGCGGGAGCTCAGTCTACTTCTCTCGCGTGCCAAAACATCTATTGATGTGCCGGATGTCCAGGTAAAGCAATTACTTGCGTCATATGAATCAGTTTTGAAAGAAAACGGGCTATACGATTTTGACGATCTGCTGGTAAAAAGTTATGAACTTCTAAAAACGAATTCGGGCAAGCGGCCAAACTACAAATTTGTTTTAGTGGATGAATTCCAGGACACGAGCCAACTGCAATATGAAATTTTGAAACTTCTAACAGTTGGCAGCAATCTGTTTGTTATCGGGGACCCAAACCAATCAATATATGCATTCCGGGGTGCGGGCTCGGAGATGTTTATGAGGTTTCGCCGTGATTTTCCGGATTTGAAAGAAATTGATCTGACTATTAATTACCGATCGAATCCAAAAATAATAAGAGTAGCTAATGCGATTTTTCCCTATTCCCCGCAACTGGAAGCACATAACGCGGAAGGTGTCGGGCTCGCGAAAACCGTCCAAACAATGAACGAGTATAGCGAAGCAGCATATATTTTAGGTGAAATTGAGCAGGGAATCGGTGGCAGTGATATGCTGAAGGCCAGCCTTTCGACAAGCTCAAGACAAGACGGGCACACCGACGTAGGAGAGCCGCGGGATTTCGCGGTGCTCTACCGTACTCACCGGGTCGCAACAGCGGTGCAGCGGGCATTCGCCGAGGCAGGGGTACCGTATCAAATTGCAGGGGAAGGGTCGCCGTATGAGCACCCGGATATCCAGAAGGTGATCGCAGCAATCAGGGTAGTACACTCACCTTCTCACGACAATAAAGCTAAACTTGTTAAGTATTCAAATTTGGGTCAAACTGGAGGCAGTTTATTTAATACTTTACTTGTTAAGTATCAAAAATTTAAAACTGAAACTGTCTGTAATCTTGCGATAGGCATTGCTGGTTCCCTGGGATTAGAACGTACAGTCCTGTTTGAACAATTTTTAGGTTCCCTAGTGCAATACGGAACATGCGAAAAAGGCCTGCAATTGTTCCTGGATAATTTCGACACATTAACCGAGTGTGAATTTTATGATCCAAATATCAACGCTGTCACACTGCTGACGATCCACGCTGCAAAAGGTTTAGAGTTCAACCACGTATTTTTAGTAGGAGCGGAAGAGGGCATTTTACCAAAATTAACCGCGTCGCAAAATATTGATATCGACGAAGAACGCCGCATGTTTTACGTTGCAGTAACGCGCGCAAAAGATAACTTAGAAATCCTGCATACCAAAACCCGTTCCGCTAAACCATCAGAAATATCTCGTTTCGTAACCGAAATCCCAAATACAATACTCCCCCGCACCGCCGACCCCAACTTGGACCAGCTAGAACGCCGAGCCAAAAAACGCCAACAAAAACGCGCCCAATCCTCGCTTTTCTAACCCAAAAATATAATTTTAAAAAAGTACAAATTTGTGAATTTTTTCGTTTTAACATTTTGAACTGGAAATTATAATAGAAATGTGGCAAGATTATCGCGCATACCAGGTAAAATGGATGTGCCGCTATTTCCGCTAGAAGTAGTGGTAGCCCCACAAGTGGAAGCGTCACCTGATGAAATAGCAATTGAGGGAGTTTCTGCCATACATCTTGCATATAGAGCCTTCGAACTAAGATTGACATTTATGGCGCTTAGTGCGGCGAACCGTGGGTCCGGCATGCAAATAGCCGATCAGAATACACACCATCGTGCTGCTTTCCAGAAACGTTATGGTCGTAGAGCAGGAAATGTTGTTGTGGGTTCAGGAACAAGTGAAAATCGTCATATACGAAATGCACGATACCATTTCGAAAATGCTGCAGGAAGGCAGCAGATGCTTGATGCTGGAGTTAATCCGCTCGATGTAGCCGATGAAATGCAAACCATGTGGGTCGCTTTTTCGTCAGACTACGGCGTCGGAAGAACGTATGCCAAAACTCGTAAAAAAGTTGCTAATAATATAATTAGAATCGCAAATAAGGTTACAAAATCCAAAGTTCCACTATACAAATGATTTTTAATGATTTACCCAAACCGTTTTTTGTTTTGGCGCCTATGGATGACGTTACTGATTCTGTTTTCCGGCGCATCATTGCCGGGTGTGCCAAACCGGATTTGTTTTTTACAGAATTCGTTAATGTGGATGGTTTGCAAAGCCCGGGGCGGCCGCGGCTGTTAAAGAAACTGCAATTCACCGCTGCCGAAACGCCGTTGATCGCGCAAGTGTGGGGCAAGAATCCTGATAACTTTTTCAAGACGGCGCAGCAGATAGCAGATGGAGCATTTGCTAGGGAATTCGGTTTGCCAGACGGCGTTAACTTCGCTGGAATCGATTTGAATATGGGTTGTCCGGTCAAAGATGTCGTCAATCACGGTTGCTGCAGCGCGTTGATAAATAACCGGGAATTAGCAGGGGAAATTATCAATGCGACGCAAGACGGCGCCGGCGGAAAGCTGCCGGTCAGTGTGAAAACACGCATTGGATTTAACGAAATCGATTTTACGTGGCCCGAGTTTCTACTACAACAAAAACTTAACATGTTAACTATACATGGCCGGACCCGCAAAGAAATGAGCAAAGTTCCAGCCGATTGGAGCGCCGTCGGGCGAATCCGCGAAATGCGCGATTCCCTTGCCCCGGACACGCTTATTGTTGGCAACGGCGATGTTGAAACGCGCACGCAAGGTTTGAAGCTTGCAGAAGAACATAAACTAGATGGCATCATGATGGGCCGCGGTATATTCCATGATCCGTACGTGTTTGCAGAGCAGAGCCCATGGCAAAATATGGCCAGCCAGCAGAAAATCGATCTGTATACTCAACATGTTAAACTTTTCGCCGATACATGGGGAGAAAACACCCGCCCGGTCCACACATTAAATAAATTCTGTAAAATCTACATAAATGGTTTCGACGGCGCAAAAGAACTCCGTGAGCAGCTTATGACTGCTCAGTCTTCCGATGCGTTACTCGACTTGCTCAAAAGTGCATAGATATAAATCGCAGTACATGTCTAAATTTGTACAGCTGACTGGGTAATTGTTCTATGCTGCAATAAGGCCCCGCGCCATGTGTTGCATTAAAAACGTTAGGACCGCATTATTTGCAAGATTGGTTCGCCGATAATTATCGAAGAAGTCGTGGTTAAGTGGTAGCTGAACCAGTTGTTTATCTGTTGAACCGCAAGTGTCAAAACTTTCGTGCACCGATTCAGGGCTAATTAAACCGTCCTTTGTGGGTGCAATAAACAACGCGGGTTGCTGTATAATTGGCAAGATTTCGCGTAAGTCATACCGTCTTTCGTTTTCTACTAATGAATATGGTACTTCTCGAGTAAATTTGGGCCATACCAGACCGGGAAAGAACTGGCCCAACGCGCGAAGTCCGAAACGCGGCTTTCCGGTACGGTCGTAAAACGTAAATGATCGCATATGGTCGTCCGCAACTCGCCATTTAGTATCTAATTCTTCCAAATAGGGGCCAGACCATATGGAATCACGTGTCGGCGAAACTGCAAAAACAATGTCAATATCGGGATTGTGCGCGGCATTGTGGAGTGCGGAGTATCCACCATAACAAAATCCACCGACCGCGAGCTTTCCTGCCGAATTTCGATGCCCCATAATCTCTCGTGTGCCAGCGGTAACCATGCGTATCTGCTCTTGGTAGTATCCTTGTTCATAGAGTTCCGGCTTTTCTTTTTCGCCAGGCCTGACACTGTCCCAGAGCCCGATTGGGTCAAAACTTACGGCCAGTATGCCACGTTTTGCAAGCACGCTACATAATTTTGTTGCGAACGGATGTAAACGTCCATCCGAAAATCCAGATAAAACCACAGCAGCGCCAAATAGTTCGTCAGATTTAGGCGGTTCAAAAATATTGACTGCAAATCCATGCAAATTAAGATCTAAAACTTCGACTGGGCAGCGCATAGTAGTAATTAATCACTTATAGTACAAAAATATAGAATTAGCAAAAATTTCATCGATAGTATCTAGGGCGCCAAAGGACTCCGTGAAAAACTTATTGCTGCTCAAAGCATTTATGAACTGCTAAATTTGCTTCGCAACCCATCGTCCAAAGTTTGAAAGCAAACACGGCTGCTTTATACTCATTAGTACATGATAAAAGCCGAGAAATTAAGTAAACGTTACCGTAAAAAGGTAGCGGTCGATAACCTGTCATTTACGGTTGAGACAGGGAAAGTCACAGGATTTCTAGGGCCGAACGGTGCTGGCAAATCTACCACGATGCGCTTGATGCTTGAGTTAGCGTCGGGTGATGGTCTGACTACATATGACGGCAAAAAATTGCATGAATATAGCCGTCCGTCGCAGGTTGTTGGTATCCTGCTCGAAGCCAAAGCGTTTCACCCAACGCGGACCGCCCGGAATCATTTGCGAGTTTTGGCTGCCGCCGGGCAAATTCCGAATAAGCGGGTAGACGAAGTGCTCGATATCGTGGGCATAAAAAGCGAGGCCAAACATAAACCCGGCAAATTTTCGCTCGGCATGAGCCAACGGCTCGGTATCGCGGCTGCATTACTTGGCCAGCCGAAATATCTGATTTTGGACGAACCGGCCAACGGTCTGGACCCAGAAGGTATCGCATGGTTGCGGGACTTTCTGAAAGACTATGCAGACAAGGGCAATGGCGTATTCGTATCGAGCCACCTGCTTAGCGAAATGTCGCAGATGGTGGACAACGTCGTGGTGATCGGCAAGGGCAAAATGATCGCAGATACATCAATTGACAATTTACTATCCGGTAACAAACACAGCAGCGTGTTTGTCCGAGCCATGGAGTTGCCAAAACTGGAAATGTTGCTCCGCAAACATAATGTCGAATTCAAACAGACAGAAGGCGGGTTAAGAATTACCGGTGTAAGAACTGATAGTGTTGGCAAATTGGCATTTAATGCGCACATCCCGATTTTGGAATTAACGAACAAATCCGCATCGCTCGAGGAAGTTTTCCTGGAATTGACCGAAGGTTCGGAAGAATTCAAGGCAAAATCAGACAAGAAAGGGGCTAAATAATGCTCCCTGCTATTAAATCTGAATATAAAAAGCTGTTTACGGTGCGCTCCACCTATTTTCTTTTGGGTGGGGTCGTCGCGATGGTAATATTTTATTCGTTTTATATCATCGGTTGGAAAGCATCTGCCGAGGATTTGCGAAACGCAGACGCCCTCACCTCGAACATTTCAGGTGCGCTGACTTCTCTGCCGCCGATTCTTGGAGCTATAGTCGCGATCCTACTGATGACGCATGAGTACAGGTACAACACAATCTTGCATACGCTCACCGCATCAAACAGTCGCACAAAAGTCTTGATCGCGAAATTTTTAGTGGTATCAGTATTTGCATTAATATTCACGGCCGTTGTCGCAGTACTTACCACGACTTTTATGTATCTGGGAATCAAAGCTCACGGCAACATGCTCGTCGCTCAGCATATTTATTATCACGAGTACGTTTGGCACGCGCTGTTTTACGGATGGGGTTACATTACCAGTGCCCTGTTACTGGCGGCGCTTATACGGAATCAAATCGGCGCGATCGTTGCTTTGTTCGCTATACCCACGCTAGAGCAACTATTGATATTGTTACTCAAGAAAAATTCGGTCTACCTGCCCTACGTATCGCTAAACCAAGTGATTGGCCAAGGCGCCGATTCCCGAATCGGTACTATCGCCCCGGGGAAAGCCGCGTTAGTTTTCGGAACATATCTGGTAGTTGGATGGATCGTAGCCTGGTACCTGTTCGTCAAACGCGACGCCAACTAGATACTATCTATTTCTTAGAATTCGAATACGTCGATGCTAGTATTCCGCAAACGAGAGCGCTTGTGAATATGCTGCCAACGGCGATACCATGTTCGAAATCCGAGTGCATGAATGGAACTGTTACGGCGACGCCTACTATTATTCCGATTAACACTGCAATTGCCGGATTAATATTATTTTGTGTAGTTTTTTTCTTCATGTATTAATAATATCAAAGCTTAAGCATTATTTAGGTAAAATCTGCAAATTGTCAGGTTTGGTTACGTATTGTTTGAACGTGATGACCTGGTTGTTCTGCATATCTTCGGCGGCCTTATTGACCATGCACGGGACGCCTTCGTCGACTTCCAAGATCCAGAAATCTTTGAATTGTTTGACGAAATTGCCTTGGCCTTGGAATTTGTCAGCGCTGTATTTGCCAGGGTATCGATCCAATGTCCCGATCGAGCAGTTCGGTGCTGTGGTGTGTAGTACGCCGGTGGTAAAATTTGCTTCGGTGAAATTCGAATCGGTATTTGCCGGGTAGAACGCGTACGTCAGGTCCTTGATGCTATCAGGAATGTTTACAAGTTGGATGCCGAATTCGGGAATTTTCAGCGTGCTTGTTTTAGGTGATACAGTCGGAGCCGGTGGAGGTGTCGCGTTAGCCGCGGTAAAATTTTCTGCCGGTGTTTTGTTTACTGTAGGCATATGATGGCTGCGTTTAACAAAATAGTAGCTGCCTAAAACTAAAATCGCAATTACCAAGGCGGCAATCATCATCTCGATAACAGCGAACCCACCAGAGCGTTTCATGTCTAAATGAAAGTGTAGCATATTAACCGTTAGCGGTATTCAATCGTTATCTTTTGTTCTGGGAACGCGAATGTATTGATAGCGCCGCGCCTACAATAATAGTTATAATTCCGACGATAATAATTGCTTTGCCGGAGGATAAAAGCAGTTGATTCGAAGCTACACTTGGGGTTGCTCCCGTTTCGGTGCAATTGTTAAGGCATGGGTTTGAGCTACCGGCTTTTCCGTATAAATTGAAAAGACTCAAAAAAATCGTAATAAACCCGAGCATGACAAGTATGCCGCCAGCTATCAAAATACGATTTGAATATTTTTCTGCAGTTTTAATCATATTTATGAAGTTCCGGAACCTCTAGTGAATAATTATATAGCTTACGCTGCTGTTTGCTCAAACTGGTGAAGTGCAAGCAGTCCGGTAGCCTGAGCCATTAGCAGAGGTGTATGATCATTTGGCTGCCATACATCAGATTCTACAGTCTCCCTATACTTTAGTTCAGGAATCCGCAAACCGCCGCCTGCGATCTGAATATGCTGCGCTAGATAGCGGTTCATGTACTCCAACTGGAGCCTGCGGTGGCCCTGATTATGCGATGATTCGAATCTCCTGCCCCAATATGCTGAAAGGATCGAATCAAACAGCATCCATTGCGCTTCAGACTGAGTACGTTCAGTTTCATTTGCCAGTGTGTCACGTTGTTTGAGGCTTTCCTCGGACATTTGAGTCCGTGCAGCACCCTCAAGCATCTGCGTAAAACCAGGACCGAAATAGGTATCGCGGATATAGCGTATGACACCATGTTCACGGACCAAATTGTGGTGGATCCCCCATATCTGCCGCATTGCAACAGCGGGGCTAAGTGCCCGGAACGTTTCTGCTAAAAAGAGATGGGAGGCGTCGAATGGACGGCCTGCAAAGGTCACGGATGGTGGTGTCTCGAAAGGCAGTATGCCATGTAATGCCCGTTTGCCGCGGCCGATTAATCGCTTAAACTCGATGCTTGAACGGTAATCACGATCGGCAAATACGCCCTCCACCGCCTCTAATCCGGCGACCGCCGCACCGATGCTTGAAGCGTGGAGCTGTGTGTCCTCTTCCCAGCATCCTTGATCCGGTCGCCTCCAATATTTTCCGGCATCGAGATATCGCACGACTTTCGACATAATACCCAGGTCATCACGCGACAGTTTTTGAATGCCGTGCAGTGCGAGCCAGCCGGGCAGCCAGATGGTGTACGCAGTTGAATCAGTCTGATCCCTGGGCTCGTTATCGTTTGCAAAAGTAGTGGCATCTACGCGGACCGGTAGCCGCGGTGCGTCCGGATCCTGAATCGCCGCATCTATCAGGCTCTCGTTCATATGAAGGAATTTAAGGAATGCACCACCGACACCACGCGCCATTATTAAATCATCGTCAGTACCACGTATGGCAAGACCTCGGGCGATGATGCCATTGTCGCGCCACCAGGCCTTATGCCCCATGTCTATAACATTGGTGAGCGCGGCGTCAGCCATATAGCTTGCAACAAATAATCCGCTTGGATGTGGTCTGAAATCGAGGGCGCCAGCTTGCGTCAGTTCTATGGATAATGCAGGGGGGTCGTGTACAAAATTTTCTGCAACCAATCCCATGCTCATGATAAGCGACCTCTTCTGATACGCACTTTACGAACAATTTGTTACGCAAGTAATAAAAAAGGGTATTATCTAAATGTCGGTTTGGTGGGGGCGGCTGGACTTGAACCAGCGACCAATCGGTTATGAGCCGACTGCTCTAACCACTGAGCTACGCCCCCGCATAGAGTCGGTTAACAGAGAAGAGTATAACAGATTTGCCCTTGTAGTTATATAATATAAGGACCTTAATGCTTGAAAAACTAAAACAATACCAAAATATCGAATATTTCGAACAGTTCCGCGACGTGCGCAATGCCGGTTTAGTGGTATTTGTGATCATCGTGCTGTTGATAAGCTGGAGCGGCGTCAAAGCGATCCAGACCAATTTCGAACTACAGAAACAGATATCGGGGTTGCAGCAGGTCAATCAAGTGCAGCAGCTAGAAAACACTAATCTGAAATTGCAGAACGAATACCTGAATACCGACCAATATCTAGAACTGACAGCGCGCCAGAACTTCGGCCTGGGTGCGCCGGGCGAGACAGAGCTGATCGTACCTAAGGCCGTCGCCATGAAATATACGGTCAAGATGCCAGCGCCGGCAGATGAGCAAAAGCCGAGCAATAAGCTGCCGTTTTATCAGAAGAACTTCCAGGCTTGGATGGATTTCTTCCTCCACCGCGACACGACTGTCGATTGACATTTTCACCTCTGATTGGTAAAATACCGTAAGTTAATTTCCCTTTACATGTTAAGGGATAATGAGCAGTCCCGAAAGTTCGGGATCACGAGATGAACCGCAAGGTTCAGTCTTAAGTCTCCGCCGCGGGGTGGAGCAGCGGCAGCTCGCGTGGCTCATAACCACGAGGTCGCAGGTTCGAGTCCTGCCCCCGCAACCAATGAAAATACCTCAGTTTCAAAACTGGGGTATTTTCTTTTTGACTGACGTGGCAGGTCACGAACCCGTAAGGGTTCGGTGGACGAGGAACGGAGGCTAAAATGTGCTTGCATATTTTAGTCGAGTACCGCAGGGAAAAGTGCGAGCAGGATGCTCGCGCGCTGCCCTGCCCCCGCAACCAAAGAAAAAGTCCAACTACGGTTGGGCTTTTTCTTTGCCGGACATATCACTCGAGCTCTTAAGTGTTTGTTATGATATCTGTATGTCTAAAATTGTGATGTCAGATAAGATATACGTATCTGAATCAAAGATTACGGGTGCTGGAAATGGCGTATTTGCAAAAGTGCCATTAAAAAAAGACGAAACCATCGAAGTTTGTCCTGTTATAAAGGTGCCGATGACAGACGCCTCAAATGATGATGAGAATGGGCTGCTAACCAATTACTTTTTTTATTTCGGCGATGCATTGGCGATGGTATTGGGTTTCGGTTCGCTTTATAACCATTCGTATAATGCAAATGCAACATATATCAAACGACCGGATAAAGGCGTCGTTGAATTTAGGGCCGTAAAGGAAATAGCGGCCGATCAAGAAATAACGGTGAATTATAACGATGGAGAGCCAAAAAACCAGACACCAATCGGCAGAGGTGTTCCAGGCCCAAAATAGGTAATATAACCAAAAGCGCGTAGACTTAGTAGTAGCGACATCCTCAAACAGTAGCATCTTACGCAAAGTATCTGCTCCAAACCAGAATCTCGTGGTTACACATAAGGAGCAGTAATGCAGCAAATATTAGACCCATATCTTCAGGCACGCCTGCAAGAAATAGATGTAAGCGGTAAGCTTGAAGAAAAGAAGCTTCAACGTAAAATATTGGCAATCAGGGCAAAAATACTAAAGAATAGAACCATTTTGAAAAAAACGGCCTCCGTAAGTAAATGATGTCTTAATATGAGATTAGGTTATTGTCAATAATGCGCCTATAGTTAATATCAGTTGGACCACCTCAACACTAAATACTTGCAAGGAGCTACCGTAAAGATTGTTGTTGGCCTTTCATAAGCAATATATTCGAAAGGAATTATCATGACAACATTTTCACCAATCAACACATTTAAGGTTATTATTCCTTACTCAAAAAATATCCGCACTGCAGATAAGCCCGACGAGGCGGAAGCTAAGCCTGACGAGTCGACGAAACCTAAAGATTCGGATTCAAAGTAGGATTAACAAGCGGGGCTACGCTAAAGTGTGGCCCCGCGCATAAAATAAATTAAAGGGATTATCATGTCCAAAGACAAAGGCAGAAAAGAAACCAAAAAGCCTAAAAAAGCAAAAGCTTAAAACGGCTACGTTTATCATTTTAGCTAGCTATTTTGCTCGGATTGACTGAATAATTGGATTGGAAATTTGAACATTTCATAATCGTGATCTATTTGCGCAGATTTTATAACAGGTACAAATGAAATGTTAAAATAGCCATTAATGGCAACGACAAACAAAAACGTTATTCCTCAAAAAAAATTACCGCAATCCGTGAAATGGAGCGCGGTTGTTATTATCGTTTTGATTGTAGGTTTCTTGGTTTACTCGTTTTTAAGCTTTGGCGGAGTTGGTGGTTTTTGGCTTGCACATCAACAGTTCCCTGGCGCCGACGCACCAGCTCTGCAATCTGGGCGGATGCAAGCGGAGCAAGGCATAAATAGTGCAACTTCCCAGCTTGCCGCTTTAAAAGGGGCTGGTTATGTCACGGTATTGCCGCAACAATATCAGGATTTATGCGAAAAGGGCGAGCACAGTTTAGGAATAGCTGGTGCAACTGAGGATAATTACGCTTATTCTTGCGGGTTAGAAACTAAGACGATCTTTGCATACAGTGAATCGGAGTGCACAGTTGCCCAGGCATTACTTGATAGCCATATTCGATTCGGTAGTCTGACAAAAGATTGTCCTCAAGAAGAAAGCCCGCAAAACGTAGGGGGTAACCTCGGGGTCGATAAAATGGGTTCCGACCTTGTATCTATCGACACTAAAAGTCACTATCTTAAGTTCTTTGAGATTGGTGTTGATTCGATTCTGAAATGTTATTCACCAAGGGTAAAAGTCTACTGCAATACGAAAAATATTGATGGACAAAGCGTTAAAAGCAGCCTTGCAACCATCCCCGCAAATGCTCAGACAATCGTAGTGCACAGTGCAAATGCTCCGTACTACGCAAAATAATTAGGAATTAGCCCTGCTAATACCCGCCATTAAAACGCTTATGATTATCTGCTACTATTAAATTGTGCATCCGAAAGAAAAAAACTTTAATCCCGACCAGGCGTTGGCCCATTCATTATCGTTAGTTGACCGTAATGAAAAAGTTGCTAACCGGCTTCCGGATCTGAAAAAGTCCGCTTATATTCTTCTTGGATTGACGCTTTTTTCTGCTGCACAGATGTTCGTCTTCAAAGAGGTGATAGTGTCGATGCTTGGGTCCACTAGTGCAAAAGGGTTCATTACTTGGGTGTCTGTGGCGACATGGATAGTATCGGCCATAGCTTGCCTAGTAGTGCTGAATACTAAAAGTACAAAACTTGTCAAAATTATTCTGATAATTTTCGCCTGCGAACTCGTCTACGATACGATAACTGGTTTGTTCCATTTCGACATCATCGGTACAGCCATCAATCTGTTTATCGCCTATTGGACATATCATCTGTACGATTCGGTAGACGGTTTGGGCTATCACATTCATTGAGGCCATTTGCACGCTACTCCAGTTTGGATTATGCTTAAGCTATAAAGGAAAAATAAAAATGAAACAACTTAAAAACGTCCAATCCGGATTCAGTGCGGTCGAGGGTATACTGATACTGGTTGTTGTCGGAATTCTCGGATTCACCGGCTATTACGTCTGGCACGCGAAACAGAATGCTGATAAGAACCTGACGACTGACTCGTCAACGACGCCGACTTACAATAAGAAATCTACGGACAGCTCAGACGGTAGTGTTCAGGCGCTGCCGCAACCAAATCTCACACCCGGTCCGGGTGCCGATTGGAATACGTATACCAACAAACAACTAGGTTTCTCGATACAGATTCCAAAACAGCTAAATGCATCGACCGCATGTAAGAAAACGGGCAATACGTATACGACCACAGGGGGTACAGCGCCCGCCGGCGTATTCCAGGACGGCTCAAATTTTTATGTTGATGCGACGGTAACATATCAATTGACCAATGAAAAAGACGACACACAGGGAATAGCTCAATTCTACGGTTGTAAAAAAGTCGCGACTACAGGCGCGCTGATTACTAAATCTCAAAAAGTGCATGATTTATCGGTATATTCATATATACCTTTACCGTTCACTGTTACAAAAGCCAGTAGCGAACAAGACGTCAAGAATTGGGTGAAGAGTGAATTTGGAACTGATGTATGGGTTGATTCAATAACAGCTAATAAAGGCGGCTGGCAAGATGTAAATCTTCAATGCGATCACGCGAAGTCTACTTGTTTGAATTACGGCTTCCAGCTGCGCTATTATTCTGCTAAGCAACGACTTGTTTATCTGGTGCAGGGCCAGTCGGCTAAGCTTATGAGTCCTGATCAAAAGTCATCCTACGACGAGCAGGTTTTCGCCAGCTTTAAACTCCTCTAAGGGCAAATAGCATGAAATCATTACACAAAAAACAAAACGGATTTAGTGCGATAGAGGCAGTTTTAATACTAGTGATTGTCGCAATGATAGGCTTCACTGGCTGGTACGTCTGGCACGCCAAACAATCTGCAGATAAAACATTAACTGCCGACAGCTCATCGACGCCCAGCTTCAAGAAAAAATCATCAACTCAATCTAGTACAGCAAAAATCCCAGATGGTTGGGTTTGGTACGAAGGAAACGGTTTCAAGTTCGCATATCCAAAAGCCTACGGCAATTTTTCGAAAATCTTAACTGACAGCCCGAACGTAGCTGATTACTCAAGCAGTAAGCCGAATCCTGTATATATCGAAGGCTCAACTGATCACATAAGCGTATCGATCATCGACAAAGGGGTCGCTTTTGGAACGGTAAAATATGGGCCAAGCGTTAAATTTGTAAATGGCGAGCTGATCGTTACTGAAGTTAATCCGGCAGATAAAGCCAATATTGTTGGCAAAAGCTATAAAGGTTTTTTGAGGGCTGAAAATGTAACTCAGCAAAACGGGGATCTCAAAATTTATATACTGAATGGCAGTGATGAAGGGAGCTATGTACACAGATATGCCTTTGAACTTTCCGACAAAGATGTAGTAGTTTCGGTACCAAGTTTTTACGATGGGGTAACAATGATGTGTCCAGATAGTGGCTGCAAGGCAAATGACAAAACCGCATATGAAACATTTAGCTCAGAATTGCTCGACAGTATTACCAAAAAATAACCCGGTAACTTTTTAAGACGGTCTAAATATAACGCTTTTTTTGTTTGAACTTCGGTGGTACTATCATTCAGATGTACCAAACACAGATTAAAGCTATAGTTTTTGATTCCGACGGCACACTGCTCGACACGCGGAAACTGATAGTTGAAGGTTATAAAACCGTGCTGAAAAATCACGGGCTTGAGAATTTGGCTGATTCGGAATATATCGTCAAACGACTGGGTAAGCCAGTGCAGGAAACGTACCAGCAACTTTTGGCCGGGCATCACACGGGATTGAAAGCTTTTGCACTTACCAAAGAACACGACGATGTCCAAGATCAATTAACTCATCTGATAAAACCGTATACTGGTCTAGCCGAAATGTTGAACCACTGGAAGTCTATGGACATAAAGCTGTGTCTGTTTACGAGTGGATCGCGTCGCCAAATAGACAGGAATTTTAACAGTGCTGGAATTGAACATGTTGATGCCATATTTGACGCCATAATTACGGCTGACGATCAGATTGCACGGAAACCTCATCCAGATACTATTTTGGAATTGCTCCGACGCGTAAATGTTAAGCCGCATTATGCAATGGTGGTGGGCGACCATATGTACGACGCCTTGGGTGGGCACCAGGCGAAAGTTCGGCTGACCGTTGGGATTTTGCATGGGTTCGGTGAAGCCCAGGAATTGTTGAGTGCCGGCGCAGACGTGCTTGTGAAGGATCTATTTGCATTGAATACGATTGTAAATTTGGGTTTCGATTCGCCGCATGCGCAACTTGCAGAGAATAAGGCATCTGCAAAAAAAGTATGAAAATAATTCTAGCCAGCCAATCGCCCCGTAGAAAAGATCTGTTGTCACGGATGGGTGTGAAGTTTGAGGTTATACCGAGCAATTTTGATGAGGAGCTTGATAACAGCCGCGCGGCTGAAGAAGTTGCGATGGAACTTGCGCATAGTAAGGCAGTGGCAGTAGCAAAAGATTATCCTGATGCTATTGTTATTGGATCGGATTCGATTGTGTTTTTGGGTAACGAACAATTCGGCAAACCGGAAAATAATGACGAAGCGCGCGAAATGCTCAAAAAGTTAAGCGGCACGACCCACGGCGTGGTTTCTGGGGTGGCAGTTGTTCGATTGCGGGATGGTATAAAACTCGTCGATAGTGAAACGGCGAAAATACATTTCAAACCCCTCAATATTGATGAAATTGAAAAATATGTGCGGTCCGGCGATTCGCTCGACAAAGCCGGCGGTTACGGCGTGCAAAGTGGTGCCGCCCCGCTCATTGATTACGCAGAAGGCGATGTTAGCGCCATAATTGGTCTGCCTACGAAATTACTATCTGAAATGCTAAAAAAACTCGGCATCGAATCTAAATCAGTTAAATATGATTTACCAGTAAAAGTATTAAAAGTCTAAGCATAAATCTTTCGAAATTGACTGACGACCGCTGTTTTTTTGCTTACGGTTACTTTATAATTCAGTGACAGCATGGCAGAAAAGGAAACACAGAACAGTGGATCGTTGAGCATTCAGCGGCACCATGGCGTCGAATGGATTGATGCGCAGACTCCGGACAAGGCTGCGATTGAAAAGCTGGAACGTGAATATAAACTCGATCCAATCCATCTAAGCGAATGCACGCAGAAAGTCCAGCACACGCAGGTCGACCGCGAGTACCGCTATTTATTTTTGATAGTGCATTTTCCGATTCTGGACACTGAAACTGACAAGATTTCCGTCGGACAACTTGGTATTTTCCTGGGTAAAAATTTTCTTGTTACCATTCGCTCTGCGGCCAGTCCGGCAACAAGCAATTTATTCAACGCGTGCAAGGATCAGGCACAAAAAGCCGATGATAATTTTAAGCATGGTTCAGGCATGCTGTTGTGCAACTTGATTAAGCAGCATCTGATAGAAATTTCGGCCATGACCGATCACGTTACCAGCGAACTTGATGACATCGAAGATTTAGTTTTTGGCAACACTGCATCTGATGCGCAAATTATCGGGAAGCTGCGGCAAAAAATTATCCGACTTCGACGCATAATCGGCCCGAAGCGCCTAGTGCTGGGTGATTTGGCAGAGCAAATCGATTCGTTTACAAAACACAATCTGTCAAAACAATATGCGTTAAACACAAAGCTGGTGAACAAATTGTGGGAAGAAATCGAGGAAGCCAAAGAAACGGTAGAGATCTATAAAGATGCTGACTTTACGACTAGTACCGAACGCACAAACGGAATTTTGGCGGTGCTTACCATCCTATTCACGCTGTCGATTCCGGTAACGGTCTTTGGCACGCTTTACGGCATGAATGTCAATTTGCCTGGCGGTATCACGACCGGTGCTTGGGATTTTATGGGTAAGTACACGACGTTCGGGATTCTTGTGGCAGTATCGGCTTGGTCGGCGTTGATGATGTATGCCTACTTCAAGAAAAAGAATTGGTTATAAGAACTACCTATTTGGCACATCTTGCATTTTTTCACTGCGGGGTTCGACGCCGTACCTTAAGTACGGCTTACTGCACTCCTCGTGAAGAAAATCCAAGCTGTACTCAAATATGTAGCTCTTTTGCTTGGCGTAAATAGCAAGTCATTCCAGCGACTTGTCCACTGTAGCTTTAGCGAAGTGGGAAGGCAGGAATCTAGTCTAAAAGGAATTCCTTATTTAGCTGGGGTCGCCGGTGCTGGGCGGGGAACTTGCCTTTTCCATTGACTTTGAAAACCTGTCGCCTTTGCCGTAGGCCATCAATCTAATATCTTCAATTTCTATGCGGAATGCTGCGAACGGGCCGCCGGAATATTTCGCGACAGGCGGCACATTATCTTCGCTTGTTTTTTTGGCGGCGTTTACCGTGCCGTTGTAAATATCCAGAGCTTCCTGCTCATCTTTGACTTCTTCGGCGCGTCCGCTGACCTGCACGGCCGATTGGTCCTTAGCCTCATATGCAACAAGGGCAACCTTGTTATGCCGCGCAATATTTTCGAATTTGCGCGTTTCACGCTTCGTAGTAAAAGAAATGCGCAATTTATCGTCCACTGAAAAATATATTGTACTGGCGTTCGGGTCGCCGTTTTCGTCGATGGTAGCAAGTACGCCGATAGGATGAGATTTCAAAAATTCCAAAATCTCGGCGTAATTCTCGCTGCTTAATTTATCGGGCGTATTTGGTTGCATGTTTCCCCCTTGTCAAAGTGTTAATTGTAACGGCAATAATTGAGCGTATACTTAAATTGTATAGTAGGAAAACCAAAATGAATAAAAAACAAAAATTACAATCAGGCTTCAGTGCTATTGAAGCCGTACTTTTATTAGTAATAGTAGGAATGTTAGGTTTCACCGGCTGGTATGTGTGGCACGCGAAACAGTCGGCTGATAAGACACTGACAGCAGACAATACCAGCACTCCAACATTTAATAAGCAATCTACAGGCAAAACTTCGACGGTTACTCAACAATCAGGCCCATATACAGGTTGGAAAACCGCTACTCTGAAGTATGAAAAAATTACTTATAATTACCCGGCAAACTGGAACGTTAAAGATTTGAGTTTTAGCAGTCCGAAAGGCAAAGGATGCATTTACCCTGGAAGTGATGAAATATATCTGACAAGTCCTTCTAACGAACAAGTAGCAATAAGAACGGGCATTGATTGCATAGGCGACGGTAGTGCCGCTGCGTTCTCGTCAACGACAATCAAATCATTAGGGCAGAATTTATATCTTGTCCTTGAAAATAACATAGGTATAGTCAATCCAACTGCAGCTCAACCAAGCTATGCTTGTTTAGCACGGTCTACTAAACCGGACACCCCCATGGACTTCAAAAGCAAAAACATATTCGATAGTGGAAATGGGGTATCTACGTTGAATTACTTCTGTTACTACCCTTATAACTTATATGGAATTCAAACTTCCACAGATCCATCAAAGAAAATTCCTGACGAAACAGCGGCTTCGATTACTAACTCAAAAGATTACGCCACCGCAAAGCTGATTTTTGAATCGATGCATTATTAAGTGGCATTTGAGACGGTTGCGCGGCAATCGATCTCAAACTATGTTTAAGAGATTACTCTTCATCAGCGGCTGGTAGCGGAGCGGCGTCGCGTTGCCTAGAGCGGTCTGGCATTAGGTAAGCTACGAACAGCGTAATCCACCAGAAGAATAGGCTCAGCAGGAACCAGCC
>DATIJK010000018.1:0-6546 GCA_035478715.1 Saccharimonadales bacterium (SeqCode) | reverse complement strand
CACCGTGATTAACACAGTGAGGGGGCAGGCCTTATTCCGAAGTTACGGCCGCTTGTTTGCCGAGTTCCTTGACGAAGAATCACTCGTACACCTTGGTCTACTCGACCTGAGCACCTGTGTCGGTTTGCGGTACGGATAGCTATGCACACGCGTTATCAAGCTTTTCTGGTCAGCACCCTCATCGGAATCAGCCAAAAAGGCCTTTCATTCGTGGTCGTTAAACCACTTAGACGGATATAACCATGAATCCGCTCCTGCTAACATACCGTGCACTTCAAACAATATATAACCGGTACGGGAATATTAACCCGTTGTCCATCGCCTACGCTACACGCCTCGGCTTAGGACCGACTAACCCTGGGACGATTACCGTGGCCCAGGAAACCTTGCTCTTTCGGTGGGCAGGATTCTCACCTGCCTTATGGTTACTCATTCCAGCATTCTCACTTGATAACGCTCCACCGGACCTCGCGATCCGACTTCAACGCAATATCAACGCTCCTCTACCACTACAGTAAACTGCAGTTCACATCTTCGGTACTACACTTAGCCCCGTTACATTTTCCGCGCAGGGTCTCTTGACGAGTGAGCTGTTACGCACTCTTTAAATGAATGGCTGCTTCTAAGCCAACATCCTCGTTGTTTAAGAAACCCCACCTCGTTTCCCACTTAGTGTAAATTTAGGGACCTTAGATGGTGATCTGGGCTTTTTCCCTTTTGAGCGACGAGCTTAGCCCCGCCGTTCTGACTGCAACGATTCCACTGATAGTATTCGTAGTTTGTCAAGGGTGAGTACGCTTGCGCGCCCCAGTCCGAAACAGAGCTCTACCCCTACCAGCTACCACGTCACGCTAGCCCTAAAGCTATTTCGAGGAGAACCAGCTATCTCCAAGTTCGATTGGCATTTCACCGCTTACCACAGGTCATCCGGGTGTTTTGCAATTCACTACGGTTCGGCCCTCCACACAGTTTTACCTGCGCTTCAGCCTGCCCATGGCAAGGTCACTTGGTTTCGGGTCTATTCACTATTACTATTCGCCCTATTCAGGCTCGCTTTCACTATGTCTCCGTCAGATAACTTAGACTTGCAATAGCAAATAACTCGCTGGATCGTTCTACAAAAAGCACGCCGTCACCGGACAAGCCGGCTCCGACTCCTTGTACGCACACAATTTCAGGTTCTATTTCACTCCCCTTCCGGGGTTCTTTTAACCTTTCCCTCACGGTACTAGTTCTCTATCGATCGTAAGATATATTTAGCCTTGGGAGGTGGACCTCCCGGATTCAGTCAGGGTTTCACGTGTCCCGACCTACTCGACACATATGAGACAAAACCTACGGTTTTTTCTCATCGCTTCGCTGCTCTTTTTCCCTTAGCAGATAAAATTTTCCGAAGTAAATTCGCAAAATTTTAATTTCAAATCGATGAAAACAACCGAAAGTTTTGCCCCATATTTTTGCAAATATAAGGTTTGCGTTACTTGGCATACCAGGCTATCACTGTCTTTGGCGCTTCTTTCCAAAAGCTTCTGCTCGCTTCGCAAATTTCTTACCTTATGCAGAATGATGGTAGATTCTGCTGCCAAAACGGAAATCTGATAAAATCAGGGCTCCGTCTTGGTTGTTTGCAATGTCACAACCCCTTTCAAATTTTCGTCTACCAACTTATCCATCTAAATTAATAGATGGAAACTTAAAAGGTTTGGGCTGTACCGGATTCGCTCGCCACTACTACCGGCATCGTTGTTTACTTTCTTTTCCTCGGGGTACTAAGATGTTTCAGTTCCCCCGCTTACCGCTCTCCAACCCTATATATTCAGGCCGGCGCCATGCGACATGACTCGCATGAGGTTTCCCCATTCGGAAATCTCCGGTTCAAAGCTTAGTTAGCAGCTCCCCGGAGCTTATCGCAGCTCCATACGTCCTTCATCGGTATCTTACGTCAAGGCATCCTTTGTGCGCGCTTGAGTAACTTTTTACGATTGGTAATGATTTAAACCGAAGTTTTCCTCATTACCGTGCATTTGACTAGTTATTGGTATTTATCAGCTGTGAGCTTATAGCTTGTAGTCCTTAGCTAAGGACTATCGGCTATTAGCTATAGGCTAACTCCAATAACATGCCGTTTGTCTAATTGCTTTTCAATTAAACTTATCTAAATTTTTAAGGCTCAAAACTCTATGCACCCACGTACAGAATGCTGATTTGTCATAGAGTTTACGCTGGAAGCTCGTTCGTTTCAGAGGGAACCTCTGGCCTAAACTCTAAAGCTCACAAGATTGTATCAATTTTAACAGGGGCGGTCAAGCATAAT
The DNA here is from genome assembly GCA_035478715.1 of Saccharimonadales bacterium (SeqCode). Taxonomy (GTDB): domain Bacteria; phylum Patescibacteriota; class Saccharimonadia; order Saccharimonadales; family UBA4665; genus JAICLK01. Next base: position 4,232 of record DATIJK010000018.1, on the reverse strand, counting down.
CTGATGCAATATTTGCTACAATATGACACCTGATAAACTTACACGTTTGGCACATTTACTGGAAGTCGGCAAACCATTTTGTGCGGCGAATCACTGTTATTTATCGCACAGATGTTAGTATTTGTAACCACAAGCGCTACAATAGATACGAGTTATCTTATAGAAAAATACTATGATCGCATTCGACAAATATAAATTTAACACTGCACAGTCGTGCTTTATCATGCTATTTGCTTTTGCACTTTTATCCATATTGGCATTCCCTTCCCAAGTTCATGGCGAGAGCTCGATTTCGCAAGGTTTTAAAACCACCGACCCGAATATCAGTACGGGCAGTTTGATAAGCGTAACGACAAAGGGCGGTAACATCGCCGGCCTTGCCAATACAAAAAATGTTCCTAACATGGTCGGTGTTGCCGGCAACAAACCGTTAATTGAACTATCTAACAGCAACGAAAACAATTTAAAGGTCATAGTCAGCGGATCCACGGCTGCACTTGTTAGCGATATTAACGGCACTGTAAATTTCGGCGATAAAATTACCGCGTCCCCTATCGACGGGTTAGGGATGAAAGCGGTAAACTCCGGCGAAATCGTCGGAACCGCCCAAACAGATCTGAAAAGTGTCCAAACTGTCACAAAATCCGTCACGAAAAGCGACGGCAGCAAATCGACGATTAAAGTCGGAGTAATCCCACTAGAGGTGAACGTTTCGTATTACACCGCCCCGGATAGATCCGCTGTCAGCCAATATTTGCCGGCTTTCATGCAAAGCCTTGCCAACAGCATATCCGGCAAACAAGTTTCGCCATGGCGGGTCCTGATCGGTTCTATTGCCCTTCTGTTGGGCTTCGCAGCATCGATGGTCATGCTGTACTCATCGGTCCGTAGCAACATGATCTCTATAGGCCGTAATCCGCTCGCGCGTGGTGCGTTGCATAAAGGTTTTTTGGACGTCGCGATGTTCGCGGTCGGCGTACTGCTAATAACAATGGTAGCGACGTTCATAATTTTGTCGATTTAAAATTATTAATTCAGCCGTAATTACAATAATTCGGATAGTTTTCCACAGAAACATACGAAACTGTGGATAAATAATAAAGATTGTGCTCAATTTCACAGCTGAATGCTTGTGTTTTTAACTACAGAAACCTATAATTTTCACTGTACGACTCTTTAAAATCAAAAGTGAGAAATAAAAACAAACAGCGATGAGTAGTACTTCGCCGTCTATTGATGGCGACCAACCTGTTGCGGACCAACAAGATCCTTCATTTTCAGACTTAGGTGTGAGCTCCAGCCTTGAACTAGACAAGGTTGGGTCGGATAGTGCTGATCTAACGTCAACAGCGGTCGTAAATGAACAAAAAACTTCTCCCCGAAGGTTTGTTGGCATTACTTTGATTGCCTTAGGCCTTGCGGGAATTGCTTTATTTGGCCTGCACAATACGAATGACAGCCAGGCATTCACGCCCGATGCGTACCAGAAATCACAACTCTACAAAGTTCAATCGGTACCTCTGAACGACATCACGTCCCAACTTCAGGCAAACGCACTGCAGAATGCCGGATCTTTTAGCATCAACGGCTTATTAAAAGTAAACAAGTCTATCGTTTTACAGCCTATCGCGTCGCCTTCCGACGCTGTGCAAGGCCAAATTTATTATGATAAAAATAAAAATCAGCTGACTTATTTCAACGGATCGCAGTTCGTCTATCTGCAAAAATCGGGCACTGGAACGAGCATTGGCGGCGCGTCGGGAGCTATCGCACTGACCGCAGGTCTTAGTTTAAGCGGCAATAGCTTGGCTAATACTGGGGTTCTTTCGGTTAATGGACAGACTGGCGATGTGACATTCAGCGGCGGAAGCGGAATTTCTGTCAGCGGGTCGACAATTAAAAATACCGGCGTCACGAGTTTTGGTGGGCGTACCGGGTCGATCACGCTTGGCAATGGCCTGGCAATGAGCGGCGGGCAGATTCGAAGTACCGGTGTTTTAAGTCTTTCATCAGGAACTCCGACACTTCAAATCACGGATGACGGCAGCGGAAATCTTACGATAACAAATGTTGGGGGCGGCAGCGGCAATGTCAGCACAGCCGGCGGTACTTCGGGAACGCTTGCGTTGTTTAACGGAGCAGCTGCTATTGGTGATTCGATTGTGAGCCAATCTGGCACAACAGTAACTGTTGGCGGTACGTTGAGCGCCACCACGCTGCAAGGCAACGGATCGGGAATAACAAATATAAACGCGTCAAATATCAGTAGCGGTACACTGGCGAATACGCGGCTGAGTGCGAGCGTCACATTACAGGGCAATGCGTTCAATGCGGCGAATGAGCTTGTTCAATTGAACGGAACTGGCGGCCTGCCGGCATTAGACGGTTCTCTGTTAACGAACCTGAACGGCTCAAATATTAGCAGCGGTACAGTCGCAGATGCGCGGCTGAGTGCCAACGTAACAAAACAAGGCAATGTGTTTAATGGCGTAAGCCAATTAGTCCAGACGAATGGCTCGGGTGGATTGCCGGCGTTAAACGGTTCCCTGCTGACCAACCTGAACGCATCAAATGTTTCGAGCGGTACACTATCAGACACCCGCTTGAGTGCGAACGTCACGTTACAAGGTAATACGTTCAATGTTGCTAATGCCCTGTTGCAGCTGGACGCCACGGGCAAGATTCCAGCACTAAATGGTTCGTTGATAACGAGTCTGAATGCATCGAACATTTCCAGCGGTACCGTCAATGATGCTCGCTTGAGTGGTAACGTACCACTATTGAACAGCAATAATAATTTCACCGGTGCGACTCTACAGCACAATGGGAATAACATCTGTGATACGACCGGCAACTGCGCTGGAACTGGCGGCGGCGTTACGACTAGTGGCGGAACAAGCGGCACATTATCATTGTTTACTGGCGCACAGACTATCGGCGATTCTATCTTGTCGCAGTCAGGAACAACCGTAACAGTGGCGGGTACTTTGAGCGCAACGACTCTTACTGGAGCAGGTTCTGGTATTACCTCGTTGAATGCATCGAACATTTCGAGCGGCACACTGGCGGATGGACGGTTGAGCGCCAATGTAACGCTACAAGGCAACGCATTTAATGGGGCAAATGAACTGGTGCAATTGAATGGTACGGCCGGATTGCCTGCACTCAACGGCTCCCTGCTTACCAATTTGAATGCTACTAATATTGCAAGCGGCACACTTTCTGATTCCAGGTTGAGCAGTAACGTAGCACTTTTGAACGGCAACAATAACTTCACCGGCGCTACGTTACAACACAATGGCAATAATGTCTGCGACGCTAGCGGTAACTGTGCAGGTGTCGGCGGCGGCGTTACGACAAGCGGCGGAACAACCGGAACTATATCATTGTTCACTGGCGCCCAAAGTATCGGCGATTCAGTCCTATCGCAATCCGGCACCACGCTGACGGTCGCCGGTACGTTAAGTGCAACCACTCTAACTGGTGCTGGATCTGGGATTACTTCACTCAATGCGTCTAATGTCTCGAGTGGTACGCTGGCAGATGGACGACTCAGCGCAAATGTCACACTGCAAGGCAACACATTCAATGGTAACAATCAGCTCGTTCAATTGAACGGAACTGGCGGTCTGCCTGCGCTTGACGGTTCCCTGTTGACAAGCCTGAACGCGTCTAATATATCCAGCGGTACATTGAATGATGCCCGCCTATCAGCTAACGCTGCCTTATATAATAGAGCGACTTCGAATTTTACCGGTGCGCTGCAACAAGGCGGCAACAATGTCTGTACGACCGCCGGAAACTGTGCCGGAGCCGGCAGCGGCGGCGGTATCACTAACAGCGGCACGCAGAACTACCTAACAAAAACCGATGGCAGCGGCAATATAACTGACTCATTAATATACGACAGCGGTACCCAGATCGGTGTAAAAACGAATACACCTGGCTATGATTTCGACGTCAACGGCAGTGCAAATGCCACGACCCTGTACCAGAACGGTAACCAGGTTTGTGACAGCTCCGGACTAATAGCTGGCTGTGCGGGCAGCGGCGGAAACGTATCGACAACCGGCGGCACTACGCGCAAAATCGCGATGTTCACCGGCGCCAATGCGATTGGCGATTCTATCCTTGCTCAGAACGTTGCCGGCGACACCATAACGGTCGGCGGCACTTTAAGCGCTACGGACCTGCAAGGCGATGGTTCTGGTATCACCAATATAAATGCATCG
>DATIJK010000017.1:0-4115 GCA_035478715.1 Saccharimonadales bacterium (SeqCode) | reverse complement strand
GTAAACTTTTCGATAAGAGCGGTGCGTTCCGCAGCAATTTTGCCGCCCAGTTCACTGAGTCGCAGGTTCCACACAAAAATTTGAGGCTTCGCTACTGTATACCCCCGCTTCAACAGCGCATTCCGCTGCGACAACGCTCTGCGATAGGCTCGCCGTGTCGTTGCATAGCCCGGCAGTGTCTGCTCGATGACATCGTCGATGAAATTACGCCGCAGTTCCGGCGGACCAGCCACCATTAACAGATGGTTCGGTTCAAACAATACGGCTGGCACCATTTTTTGCGGACTGAGTCTAAAAAATGACTGCCCGTCCAGTTCGTAGGATTTTTTTATCGTTTCGTTTTTCAACTCAAGTTTCACAACCCTGTCAAAAGAACCAAACTTGCCATCAATGCGTGCCCACGGCCGGTCAAACCGAATTAATTCGGCATCTTTGGCGCGAAACGAGCCGCCTCGTGCCGAGACAAGAATCGCCTCGATCAAGTTCGTCTTACCGCTCGCATTCGGACCGACGATAATGTTTACGCCGTTGCCAAATTCAAACGAATCGTCCTTGTACGAACGAAAGTTCTGTAATCTGATACTGTCCAGCATAGCAATTAGCTGATGGTCCTTAGCTTATAGCTTTTTAATGAACGCACTTAGTAATCGACCAATTTCTTCTGTCTTACTTACCAGTTCTGTTTGTGCTGTTTTGTCAATATAAACTAATTCATTTGCAAGTACCAACATGGATTCAACCTCCGCCACAGAACCCTTTGCGATTAACAGGAAATGTCGAAAAGCTTTATCGCTTCGTCTGGCATATCCTTCTGCAATGTTATTCATAATCGATACACTAGCTCGCTGTATTTGATCCCTAAAGCCATAATCTCGGCTATCACCAAAGGTGCGATAGACAGCAACAGATAAATCTCGGGCTTTTTGCCAGACAATTAAATCTTTAAACGATTGGGTACTCATTTCTGCTATATTCTACCAGCTCAGGACTATAAGCTATTAGCTCTTCAGGGGCATTATGATGTGGAGATAGTCATCCGTTTTAGGGTCTTTTAAAAGTGTGGGTTCGAGTTTTCCATTAAAACAAAAACTCACGTCGTCACCGTCCAGGGCATGCAGGGCGTCCAACAAGTAGCGTGAATTGAGCGTGATACTGCCGCCACCGGTAATCTTGCCCTCTGCTGTCGCAGTGTTTTCGCCAAGCTGAGACGCTATCGAGTGTATCTGCAGCGTCCCGGCTTTTTCGTCTACCTTTATTGTGACACTGCCGGCACTTTCGCGTGCGAATAGGCTCGAAACTTTAGTGACATTCAACAGGTCAGACCGCTTTACGACCGCCTGTGTCTCGAACTTCGCCGGAATGAGTTTGCGATAATCAGGATACTTGCCATCGATCAACCGCGCCACCAGATCAACGTCGCCGACTTGGAAAAGCACCTGTTGGTCATCGTGGGTTATTTTGGCGTCATCTTCAAAATCAGAAACGATCCTGAGTAAATCCTGCGCCGCGCTCGCTGGAACAAGAAGATTCACTTCATTCTTATTCGAACCGAGCTTTTTCTCGGCCAGCCGGTAACTGTCGGTCGCAGCCAACAGCAGCTCGCCGTCGACCGTATGGAAAAGCACACCAGTTAAGACAGGTCGTGATTCGTCGCCGGATGCGGCAATGATGACCTGCTGCAACGCCTTTTTAAGTTGCGGCCCCGGTATAGTCCAGGATTTTCCGCCCGTGATTGCCGGCATAACAGGGAAGTCATCCGACGCGATACCATTAACCACAGACTTATACTGGTCCGTCGCGATGCGCAGCTTGGTTTCTTCCAGGTCGAGTTCAATCACACCCGGTGGCAGACTGCTCACAAAATCCTGCATGAGCCGTGCAGGGACGGTCACAGAGCCTTCGTCGCTGACTTTTGCACCAATATAGTGGGTGATGGCGATATCAAGGTTGGTAGCTGCGATACTCAAGCGGTTATTAACGGTTTTGATAAGGATGTTCGAAAGGATTGGCAGGGTACCGCGTGCATTGGCTACACGTGCGACCGTACCGAGCGCGCGGTTTAGATTTTCCTGAGTCACTTGCAATTTCATAGACAAACCTCCTTATCCGCTAATTCTTTTATTTAATTATTATCATTATTATTGGTCCTGTGGATGATGGGCATAACTGCCGTGATAACAGAGGAAAATCATACCTAAAAACAGTGCAAAAGCCCGCGTAGAAATGAGTACAAAAGTTGAGCAAAAACTTTATACTCTGTGTGGTTAGTAATTTTCCTGTGGATTGAAACCGGGATAAGTCCAGGCGTTTGAAACAAGTTATAAATGGTGAAACCACAAGTTTTCCACCGCCCGTACTCATAGTTGTGCCCACCCGCGAAAAACGACGGGAGTTTTTAAACATAAAGCCGTTCCTGGATTTCTTTTATCGCCTCACGAATATCGTTATCGATATGCGATTCGCGTTCAATCTTTTCGACTGAGTGGATTGCGGTGGTGTGGTCTTTGCGCCCTAGTTCGCGGGCTATTTTGGGGAAACTCAAATGAAGTTCGTTGCGCAGCATGTACATGGCGACTTGACGGGGAACTACGATGTCTTTATCGCGTTTGGGCCCCAGGATGTCCTCGACTGATATCTGATAATAGCGGGCGGTGCGTTCGATGACCTGGCGCGCACTCAAATGTTTTGGCCTGGATTTTATAACGCCCAACAAACTTGTTGCGATCGGCAGGTCGGGCGAAAGTCCGCGCATTTCGCAAAAGGCGAGTAGTTGATTCAATGCACCCTCGAGTTCGCGGATATTCGTCTGGACAAGATTCGCCAGGAATTCGACGACGTCTGACGGCAGCGGAACTTCGTGTGCGGTGGCTTTGGTCTGGATGATGGCGCAGCGCGTTTCGAAATCCGGCGTCTGCATGTCAATCATCATGCCCATGGCTAATCGGGTTCGTAAGCGCTCTTCAAGGGTAGGGATGTCGCGCGGCGGCTTATCGCTGCTGATGATGATCTGTCGGTTATTCTGGTGCAGGACATTGAATGTGTGGAAGAATTCCTCCTGAATCTTTTCTTTGCCGGCAATGAATTGTATGTCATCGACTATAAGGACATCTGCGCTGCGGTAACGCTTTGCGAAATCGGTAGTTTTTTTGAGTCTGAGCGCATCGACGAACTCCTGGACGAATTGTTCGGTCGAAGCGTAGACGATCTGCGTCGATGGTTTTTTCGCCTTCAGTGTGTTTCCGACCGCCTGGATAAGGTGGGTTTTGCCGATACCGACACCGCCATACAAAAACAGCGGGTTGTACTTGGTGCCTGGCTGGGCGGCGATAGCCTGGCAGGCTGCGTAAGCAAGTTCGCTTCCGGACCCGACAACGAAAGTTTCGAATACATATTTTTCGTTTAGATCCGGACGATAGGTGTGGGTGAGGGGGTTTGGTTGACGGGCGCGTTCGATGATTGCAAGGTTATCGTCTTTGGGATTCTGGAGTGTTGGCCGGCCGGCCTCATCGGTTGTAATATCTGGTACTGGTTGCTGTTGGCCGCGCGGCGGCTGGTAGATCTTATATTCTACCTGGACGGAGTTAATGCCGTTTTTTTGTAGTGTGGCAACGATCAGGTCGTTATATTTCTTTTCCAGCTGCTGTTTGATAAATACGTTCGGCACACCGATGATGACCGACTCTTCGCTGTTCTGCAATAGCTGCGTATTCTTAAACCAGGTGACAAAGTTGCCGCGGGATATCGTGAGCTCGATTTCCCCCAGGACGGCTTGCCACAGATTGGTCGTTTGCATGTTTACCCTCACTTACGCAGTTGATGTACGTCCTAACCGGACTGCCCACTTTTGGCGCCCACCCGGCCAGACCGCACGTATACAGATACTATACCGGTAATCCAATAACTTTTCCACAGGTATTTTTGAAATTATATGTATAATTCGGATTTTCTATATTTTTATGCACACTGAAAGTAGTCATCTATAAATCTGTGGACAAGGCTTTATTTACGGTGGAAAACTTGCTAGAATTAGTAGGTTAAATATTGTCAAAACTACTTTTCGGCAATGAGTGTAGGGGAAGGGTTTTACGCGGTTGCTTGCGTCGGATCTTTTCAGT
>DATIJK010000016.1:0-5414 GCA_035478715.1 Saccharimonadales bacterium (SeqCode) | reverse complement strand
GAAAAAGATGACGACGACGATACGCCTGTTGCCGTCAAGAAAGTCCCAGAACCGCCAAAAGTCGAAAAGCCAAAAGCAGCAGTGCATGAACCTGTAATCGAATCGGACAAACCGGTTGACGAGCAGACTGAGTTGTCGCCGCAAGAGCGTAAGGTATCTGACGCAATTCTTGAGCAGAACGCACCGGAACTCATTGTGGGAACTTCTGGTGAAAATCTGGGCGGTAATGAATTGCCCCAGGGTATGTTTCGGGCCAATGTCGGTAGCTCGGAAGTTTCGCATGATCAAAACGAAACGCCACATGCGCCAGAAGCAAACGTCTCAGCTGCTGCCTCTGTAGCCGCGGTAGAAGCTGCCGAAACCCCACAGCCGTCAATTGCCGAGCAAGCGGAACCGGCAGCGTTCAACGAATGGGTCCAGAACGAGCATCCCGAACTTGCCGCGCCAGAGATGGCGGCAGCATCTAATAACGACGAAGGTTTTAACGATATTGTACGTAATTCTTTGGGCGGCAATCCGCCGGGTGAAGCCAGATACTACGAGCATGCGCCAGGCCAGCCGCCAGTAGACGCAAGCGGCGGTCACAACCAACCCCCCAATTTCCCGCCAACGGCGGAAGGCGGGGCATGGGGTGACGGCGATGATTTGCCCCAAGGCATGTTTCGCGCCAATGTCGGTTATACACCGAATCCGAATATCCTTAACAGTCCATGGACACCGGCCGGCGGCCTGACGAATCCGAATACCTGGGCGGCAATCGGCTTATTGCAGGCTAGAAATGAAATCAATAATCTTAGGCATACTTCACGCGAATATGGGCTGGCGGGTGCTGTAGGGCTGGTCGGCCTCGGATTGGTCGCAGATCATCTGTGGGCGCGGCGCCGTTTTAAAAAGCAGCAGAATCAGATCAAAGAGCAGGGCAAACAACTAAAACAGACAAACGAGGTTCTGCAAAAAGAACAAGCGGAACATCAATTGACAAGGCATAAGCTTGAACGGGTCAGTGCGCAATCATCAGAAGTTGAACGGCCCACCGACCATCTGCACCAGCATCATGTCTCGCCAGTTGAACAAGGCGCAGCTGCAGGATTTGCTGCCGCATTAATTCCAGGCGGTGAAAAACCTGCACCGAAAACGACGAAACAGGCAGAGCAAGCACCGGTGCTGCAATCCCAGGAATTGGCGTGGTTTAAAGAAAATAACAAAGAAGTTACGCAATCTGCTGAGCACGGTCCGGCGCCTCAGACTGCCGAGTTCGCCGGTGCAGCAGCAGCTTTGGGCGCAGAAAAATCCAAAGGGAGCGAACAAACGGTATTCAATCAGGAAGGAACGCACGAACAGCTCCAAAACCAGTATCTGGATGCTGGCGGCGTTAAAAAACAATCATCTTCCGGCATTGAAGCAGGACCAGCACCAATGCCAGCCGTTTCGAACCAGGCGTTCAGCACAAGCTATAACCAGTCTGTGGAGCCATACGGCAACCAATTCAACGATCAGGATCGGGTCAAATCAACCTACATGAAACCGGCGCTTGCGGGCGTGATAGTGTTCGTGGTGGTTCTTGTTCTGTTATTCATATTTGCTCGATAATCGACTGCAAAAGGGCAATGTAAGAGGTTATATACAAGCAAATGGTATCATTAACATTAGCATCATGACGAGATTTCGACCTCTAAAAGAGGTGTTTGCCGATAAACATTATTTCACCGCAATAGCGTTGTTGCTGATGGTTGGGATTCTGGGTGCGTATATCGAAAACCATGCATCGCACGCCGCTACCGTAACCATTAATGTAAACGGTGCCACGACGTACCAGACCATCAATGGCCTTGGGGCTGATGTCAACCCTAATTCGTGGGATAACGGCAATCTAAAGCCCGCGCTCGATAAACTTATCGACGAAGAAGGCATGAAAACCTTCCGCGTCGGCCTGGACATGGAAGATTGGGAATCCTCTAACGATGACAATAATGCCAACAATTACAACTGGACGTATTACGACCCGATTTACTCTGGGCAAACATCGTACGACACTAACCGGGCCGGCTCGAATTTTGCAAACACGTGGGCTGTCATCGATTATCTGCATCAGAAAGGCATCCCGGACTCGGGCATCATACTCAGCAACATGGGCATCGGTCCGTCGTGGATGGGTGGCGCAACGCTCCAATCTGGCAAAGAAGACGAATACGCTGAAATGATGGCTTCCGAAGCCTACTGGGGCTACAGTCACGGCCACACGTTCGGGTATTTTTCGCCGAATAATGAGATGGACATCAGTGCCAACGAGGGGGTCAGTATGAGTGATACGACCTGGGCCGATGTCATGAACCGCATCGCCGTCCGGCTGAATAATTTAGGGATGACCGGAATCAAGATACTTGGCCCCGAAACTTGCTGTAACGTGGGCTTCACCGAAGCAATGAAAACGTATCCGACGCTCATGGCCAAGCTCGACCACTTCGACTACCATAACTATTCGGGTACGGATAATGGCGCAGCGTCCCACGTTAACGGCACGGGCAAAGATTTTTGGATCAGCGAATATGCCAGTATCGATAACGTTTTCCCGTACCTTGATGGTGGTGCCTCCGGCCTGCTGATGTGGGAAGCCTATGATTCGGTCTATAATCACGCCATACTCAATGGTCACGGCAGCCAGCCGGGCAACGACTCGTTATCATTCGGTGATATTCCGATGCTCCAGTACAATTCGAGTTCCAAGACCTATACGCCTCGGCTGGAATTTTACGAGTACGAGCATCTGTTCAAGTTCGTTCCGATTGGCTCAAAGCGCGTTTCTGCCAGCATCAATGATGGCAATGACAAAGTTGAGGCGTTTGTGGATAACGCCAGCGGACGAGTTACAATTTTGGGCGACACGAATGATTCGGGCACGGACACGATTACTATCAACTTAATTAATGTGCCCGCCGTTTCAAGCTACGATGTTTATCAGACTGCAACTAATTCCGGCTACCAATTCACCAAAACCGCAACTGTTACGCCGTCGAATAATACGTTGACGGTTACGATAGCCCAGGGTGCGTTGTTTACGATTTCCGGCTCCACCGGGACGGTTTCGCCGCCGGCGCCACCACCGCCGCCTCCGCCACCAACGCCAAGCGTTACGCTTACGGCCAGTCCGTCGACGATTTCAATTGGATCAAGCTCGTCACTATCGTGGACCAGTAGCAATGTTACGTCGTGTGCTGCGACAACTCCGAGCGGCTGGACTAGCTCGACCGCTACTAGCGGCAGCCAAAGCGTTTCGCCGTCTGCTACGACTACATACAATATTTCATGCACGGGACCCAACGGGTCAGCTAATTCATCCGCGACGATTACTGTCACAGGGCCGACGCTAGTGGGAAATTCAGCGTTGGAACTAGGCACTGACTCGAATAGTGCCGGTGAGGCTGAAGCGTTTAAGTATACCGCAGTGTCGTCAGGTGCCGCTTCTACGTTAACTTTTTATGTCGATAGCGGCAGCGGTGCAACCGGATTGAAAGTGGGTATTTACTCAAACAACGGCACCGTCCCGGGCACGCTGCTTGCTTCCGGGTCTGCCAGCACGGTAAACGCCGGCGCGTGGAATGTTATCACACTGACTTCGAATCCGAACATAACTACCGGTACAGTCTACTGGATAGCTTTTCTGGGTACGGGCGGAAGCCTGAATTTCAGGAACCAAGCATCGGGCAGTTGTTCGCAGAGCAATAGCGTCACCGGTTTGACCGCACTACCACCGACGTGGTCTGCCGGCAGCACCTGGGCATCGTGTCAGGCATCCGCATACGTCTTAGCTTCATCCGGTGGTTCCGGCGGAATACCGGGCGACTTAAACAACGACACTAAGGTAAGTATCACGGATCTTTCAATTCTGCTGACTGCCTGGGGGTCTTCAAATGCAACGGCCGACATCAATCACGACGGAACGGTTACGATTACCGACCTTTCAATTTTGCTAAGCCACTGGACGGGCTAAGCCAGGTCGAATTCTAGTACAAGTGCTTTGTGGTCTGACAGCAATTCTTCGCGTACGGCAAATTGCTTGACATCTATCCCATCGGAAATACAGATATGGTCGCAGGCTGCTATCGGAATTTTACCGAACTGGGTTAACGTCGTTTCGATCTTATTTTCTTTGGTTAAATCTCTTAAGCGATTGTGGATCGGCGCCATGGCCGGAGCATTGGAATCGACGTTTAGATCGCCGGATAAGATCAGCGGACGGGGCGATTCGTCTAGTATTTTCGCGACAACGTCGTTCATTAATTGAACGGTTACAGCGGATCCGTATTCGTTCGGCTCCCAGTAGCCGTGGTAATTAATTAGGCAGAATGTTTTATTATCACCGACTGTGACCTGAATCCGCTGCATGTTGAAGCATTCTTTTTGGCCTTCATTTGCAGCGTAATCTTCTGCTTTCGAGTACGAATGGTGTTCGCCGCTGACTTCGATCGTTTCGGTGTTAGTGACAGGGAACTTGCTAAAGATAGCGTTGCCATAGCCGACTTTCTTATCAAAAACCGTAATGTCTAAGCGAGGCGAAAAATAGCCGTTAATTTCCGGCAAAAGCTCGTCAATTCGTTCATAACTCGAAAAATAATTATGCGTTCGATTATGAATTTCGCTACTGTAAACTTCTTGCAGACACAAGAAGTCCGGCTGTTCGTCTTTTAGAAATTCCAAAACTTGGTTTAACAACCGGCCATTCCAGATGTTAAGTTGGATAAGCTTCACGTCGCGAATTCCTTGCGCAGCCATTCGTCGAGGCTATTGCCGCCGCCAGCCGTTAGGCAAAGCACAAGGTCATGATTATTCAAATGTGATTGAATCGCCAGCTTCAAATTGTCGTCGAGTTGCATCGGTTCGGTGTGGGCTTGCGATTCCGGGCTTAATAACGTCCGTAAGTCGGCCGGGCTTAATAATTGCAAATTTTCATCCTCGCGCGCCAGGTAGCTAGGTACTATATAGAGCTTTTTGACTTCATCAAACAGATGTTTTAAGTCGTCCTTTATAAAGTGCTGCCGTGTATTGTGCAAGCCTTCGTAAATCACCACAACGTTTGATTCCGCTACTTCGTGAGCCAATTGCAACGCACCTTCGATTTTCGGCGGCGTGTGCGCGTAGTCGGTAAACAGGCCGGGGATGATTTGTTCGAAACGCCTTGATACGCCGGGGAATTTGTCGAGCAATTTACCCAGATCAAACACATCATCTTTCTTCAAAAGCCACTGTATACCCTGCGCCACCAACGCGGCATTTTGGCGGTTTACTTGGCCGGGCAGTATGACCAGCGGCTCAAACCCGACATTATTTATCAGATTGATATTTTTATTTTCGTCATTTTCGTCAAAACCCAATTTTTCCGCATCATCGAGCCAGATAAACGTCTGCTCGCTTTGTTT
>DATIJK010000015.1:0-9743 GCA_035478715.1 Saccharimonadales bacterium (SeqCode) | reverse complement strand
CTCAAATAACTGGCCATTCATGATACTGTCTGGTTGATTTTTTGGTGCAATTTTACTCTGCCCGGTAGGTTTAGTTGCCGTTTCCCATTGAACATGAGAGATACTGTAAGTTTCTGGGTTTGCGTTAGCTGCCGCAGACTGTACAGCAGCAAGATCGGGGCCATAAAGTGGTTAGTTAAGAGATTCTGTCACGATAATAATTTAGCATAAGCTTTGTTATTTGTCAATCTTGTGCTACGGTATTAATTTTCAAAATTTAGTTAAAAAGAGCCTCGATTTTATTCAAGGCTCTTAATTGGCTAAACGATGTCGTTTAAAGCTACATTCCCATCATGCCGCCGCCCATGTCGGGGGCAGCCGGAGCGTCTTTCTTCTCCGGTACTTCGGCCACGAGCGCACCCATAGTCATGCTTGTACCGGCGATGCTTACTGCATTCTGGATTGCTTCACGCGTAACACGTGTCGGGTCGACAATCCCCGCAGCCTTTAAGTCTACGAGTTTGCTGGCGTCATTGACGTTAACGCCCTGCCCCGCTTTAGCGGCGCGGACTTGTGGCAGCCACTCGTCGGCGTTCAGACCGGCGTTCGAAAGTAAAATCCGGAACGGCTGTTCCAATGCTTTCTTAAGCAACTGCGCACCGGCAGTAACAGAATCGTCATCACTTTTTGAACTTACCATCGCCGACAGATTGATCAACGTCACGCCGCCGCCCGGTACAACACCGTCGCTCAATGCAGCCTTAACCGCATTAACGGCATCATCTACGCGGAATTTCTTTTCTTCGATCTCGGTCTCGGTGGCGCCGCCAACCTTGATTACGGCGACTTTGCCGCTCAAAGCTGCCCGTCTTTTATCCAGGTTTTCTTTGTCGTATTCACTGTTTGCCTGGTTGCCTTGGGTGTTGATTTGCTTGATGCGAGCAGCGACTTCAGCAGTGTTGCCATCACCCTCGATAATTGTTGTTTCGTCCTTAGTTACGATAACTTTACGCGCGGAGCCGACTACATCCAACTCAACATTTTCGAATGTCATGCCGCGGTCGTCAGTAATCACATCAGCACCGGTCAGAATCGCGATGTCATTCAAGATATCTTTGCGACGGTCGCCGAATGCCGGCGCCTTGACCGCGACCGTGTTAAATACGCCCTTCAGACGGTTCAAAACCAACGTGCCGAGCGCTTCACCTTCGACATCTTCTGCAATCAATACCAAATCTTTTTTGCCAGATTGCGCGAGTTTTTCGAGCAGCGGCAAAAATTCCTGGATCGAGCTGATTTTCTTGTCAGTAATTACGATTGCTGGCTTGTCATACACAGCTTCCATGCGGCCGGTATCCGTAACCATGTACGGGCTGACGAATCCGCGGTCGAACGTGAACCCTTCTACGATCTCCTTTTCGAGTTCCAGGCTCTGACCCTCTTCAACCGTCACTACACCATCGCGGCCGATCGCATCCATGACTTCGGCAATCAGATTGCCGATCACAGCGTCACCGGCTGAGATTGTCGCGACTTCAGCGACGCGGGTTTTCTTGCCCTGTATGTCTTCGCTCAGACCGTCTAATTTCGAAATTACATCATGCGATGCGGCTTCCAAACCTTTACGCAACAGCATCGGGTTGTGGCCGGCAGCAATCAGCTTGTTAGCCTCGTTCAAAATGTGATAGGTCAAGACGGTAACAGTAGTTGTCCCATCACCAGCGACGTCGTTCATCTTGTTCGCAGCTTGTTTGATCAACTCCGCCCCAACACGATAACCTAACGTCTCGTCGTCTACATCACCAAGCTCAACGCCTTTCGCAACGGTTACGCCATCGTGGGTAACGGTCGGATTGCCGTAACTTTTGCTGATAACCACGTTGCGGCCCTTTGGCCCCATGGTAGTTTTGACCGCGTCATATAGAATCTTCGCGCCCGCGAGCACGCGGCGGCGGGCATCGTCATCATAAAATACCTTTTTTGCCATTTCAGTCTATTCCTCCAATTACTTAACAGTTGCTAGTACGTCTTCTTCTTTGACCAGTATGTATTCTTCGCTTCCGACTTTCACGTCGGTCGTGCTGTAACTCTTATATATAATACGGTCGCCGACTTTTATCTGTTTTGCCTCTTTGCCCACTGCTACGACCTTGGCAACTTTCGGTTTCTCGGTTGCTTTTTCCGGCAAGTACAAACCGCTGGCGGTTTTGGTTTCGGCCTCTTCGGATACCGCTACCACGTAATCGGCAAGCGGCTGAATATTTACGCTCATCCTGTAAGCTCCTCCTTATTTTTTGTAAAACTGGCACTTCACTAGTGCCAGTCATCAGCACTCATAATAATAGAGTGCCAACTCCCCTGTCAACCCCGGTGCAATTGTATCTGTTATATCCGTAAGGATAAGCAATTTGTCATAATGAAGTTAATATTAAATAATTGATTGACAAATCTACTTCTTAGTGGTTTACTTAAACTCAATCAGACTATTGAGGCTTGATTTACGGTGTTAAACCAGAGTTATATGTCAGTTATTTTAGCCGAAATAAGTCGTAGGATATCTAAGTAAGTTATCGAGACAACTTTTTCAAGGAGCAACTAAAAAAATGTTAACGAATCCAGATGCGCTAGCCCTAGTGCGCGAGAGTGCCGGTGGCGGACCGGTAGTTGATCAAGCAATTCAAGAACAAATAGCAGGATCCCCGGGATTAATTACTGGTGCATCCCCAGAAGTTGTAGATTCCACTTCAGAAATGGATGGATCACAGGTTCTCACTGCCGCGGAGACTGTTTATGCCGAAGCTATCACTACACAGGAACCAGAAGACGGTCGCCGAGGACGTTTCGGCAGAGCGTTAGGCAGGGCTGCTGCTGTAGCTTCAAAGGTTAAATCAGCTTCTTCAAACATTTATTGGAACGCGGGCGCCCGTTACGGAAACATGCTGGCCGGCGTCGGAGATGCAGCGGCAAGCGCGACTAAAGGCAACGAAAAAGCACGGCGTATCGCTCCGGCAATCGCTCCTGCCCTTGCAGTGTCTGGCGCTTTGGCACTTTTTGCTCACATATCCAAGCAAGACTCGGGCCACCTGATCAACCATGCAGCAAACACGCTTGCTTCAAGCGGTGGAACTGGCGGCGGCCATAGCCAAGTTATCAATGCCGAATTAATGGCAGACGTCTCCCCTGCCCCCGCCGGAAGCACTCACCACGTGGCCAGCCAGACCGCGGAAACTTTGACGACCAACGGCACATCGGGCACCAGCGGCCACGATACGGTCGTCCAAGTAGAATTGACGGCAAAGCACAGCCCAGCCGTCAACGACACGCCGATCTTGGAATCGCATTCTGACCACAAAATCACCCATGCAGTATTAACTGCCGATACACATCCGGCAACAGGCACTCCGGAAGTCCTGCATATTAAAACCGGTCAAACCGTATCCGAAGCCTATGACAATTTGCCAGGCAGTTTCAACAAAAACTGGGACCAGATGGTCCACGATGCCAAAGCCGCGCACGCTGCCGGTCAATTGCGCGAAATCCATCGCAACGGCATTTTTTATTACGAAGTTCCCGATGGCCACGGCGGCTGGACGAGCAACGATCACGCAGTATTAAAGGTAATGGCCGATCATTCAGGCGGCCGCGTAACATTTGAAAGTACAGACTTAGGTGGCGGAGGTGGTGACGGAAATGGCGATATTAACAGCGGTGGCGGAGGCCATAACAATGCCCACGATATACTTTCAGGCACTGGCGCCGACTCCGGCATAGAATACAAAGGCGACGGCCGTACCGTTACGCTTATCAACGGCCACACACTTCGCGTCTCGCTTCCCGCAAACGAGCTTGCACATAGCGGCCACCACTATTTTGATATCCATATCCCGGGCGATGGAATCAAAAATGGCCATCTGGATCTGAGCTTAGATCAACAAAGCAATGTACTGGATCAAATAAACGCCCACGGCTCAGGTGCCACGATCAATTTAGCGCCAGACGGTCATACCGTAACCGGCATAGACTTCAATAATCATGGCCTCTTTATTGACCACGGCGACCTGCAACTACCCAGCGGCTATACGATCGATTCAGTAAGCGCCGACCACACAAAGATGGTAATCATCACTCCATCCGGTAAGCGTGTGACGGTAGAAACGCCCAATGCCTGGAATGAACAAACCGGCTACGACTGGGGCCAGGTTCAACAAGCTATCCACAAAGGAATCCCACGGCTACAGGAAGACAACGACGCCACTAGTTCAATAATGACGGTAGTTCCAGCAGCCGACAACCGTGGCGGTGGTGGCGATAATAACGGCGGTTCAAGTAAAGAAGGCGGCGGCCTTAACCCTTGGGAAATAGTCATCCCGGTAGTAGGTGTTATGGCAGCTGCAGCTGGCGTATTAATTGTACGTAATCGCAAAAACGAACGAAGCAAAGTGCAACGGAGCAACCGCGAAGAGAGTACGAATGTCATTCTTAACCCCGCTACCCACGGTGCTGATAATCTTATCGAAAAATTAAAGAAGAGAAAATTGTGGAATGAATTCAGAGGCGAAGGTTACAACACTAAAGATCCTGCCGAGTCTGTGAACGATATTGCAACTGGAATTGCGGCCTCTTCGGCAGAAATCGATAGTGCTGAAAAACTCAAACAGCATCTTGCCGACCAAGGTATTGACGTAGAAGGTGTTGAATTTGAAGAAGACGGACATGGCGGCTATCAACTTGCAGATACAGTGAGTGATGCGAAAAAAGCGGAACTCGCAAAGGAATTAACGGGTCGTCACGCACCCCATTCAACTGAAGTAGTAAATGACTATGTAAACACCGTAGCGGCAGCCATGCCAGGTGTAGATAACCCAGAAACCGTCAAACGTCATCTTGCCGATCAAGGCATCAACGTCAGAGGCGTTGAATTCGTAGATGTAGGCGGTGGAATATTCCATCTTGCTGAATCGGTACCCATCGCGAGACGCAAGGCACTTGCCCAAGCGCTAGCCCAAAGATACGGATGGCTGCCTCCGCATGACAGGTTCCTCGGCAATGCCGAAACAACTATGTCACTTAACGCAATTGCCGGACTTTTGACTGAACATGGGCTGGAAGCTACCTCCACAGATCGCCGCACCGAAATCGATAGTGAGCTTGAAGCACAAATTAACCGCGTATTAAATCGCATGGCTTGGTCTGGTGACGCCAGAACGAACAAGAACGCAGCTGCAGCAATATTATCTCGTGCTTATGGTAGAGTTACCTACAACGAAACCTTAGCCGACCCTGGTGACCCACGATTCACGATTGAGGACGGATACCTTCACCAGGTAGCCCGCCGCCTGGCCGAATACGCCCCGGCACGCGCAGCCCGACCGTAAAACTATCTAGCAGAACCCATGCTAGAAGACAAAAATTTACACTGAGCAATTTCTGATACCCGATATTTGTATTCGGACACCGATAATATTGTATTCTTTAATACAACATACCTATGCGCACCTGGCAACTATATCGGGCAAAATTTGTCCAGCCTGCCCTGCCGCCAAAAACCCATCTTCGAGCAATTAAATGAAGCCGTCATTTGCTGAAGCAAATGCTATTTGCTTGGAAAGCGCGATTTGAGCGCCGCGCGGGCGACGTCTGAGTCGTTGTATGGACGGCGGATTGTGTCCGTTGATTCGTTATATATGTGGCCGGGGGTCGGTTTGTAGTCCGGCTTGTTCGTTATGATCTGTTTTTCTTCGCCTTTGCCGAGTAGCAGTACCATGTCGCCAGGTCGGGCCAGTTCGATCGCCTTCTTTACCGCTTCCTCACGGTCGTGGATGAACAGCATGTCCTTTTCCTTCACTTTGCCGGCTTTTTCAGCGCCGTTGGCGATATCATCGAGTATCTTCAGACCGTCCTGGTCACGGTCGTCTTCTTCGGTCAAAATAATAATGTCCGAGTTTTTGCCAGCGATTTCGCCCTGTATCGGCCGCTTCAGTTCGTCGCGTCGCCCGGCTGAGCCGAACATTGTAATAATCCTCCCCTGCACCGCCGGTTTAATAGCCGCAAACACTTTTTCGAATGCATCCGGCGTACAAGCGTAATCCACGATAACCCCGAACTTCTGACCTTCTTCGATAGTATTCATGCGCCCTTCGACGCTTTTGAGGCTAGCGATGCTGTTTTCGATCTGCTCTTTACTCAAACCTGCCACTTTCGTGACGCCAATCGCACATAAGGTGTTGTACACATTGAACTCCCCTGGCAGATTGCAGTTGATATTGTATTCGGTATCAAGCAGCTTGGCTTTGAAGCTGCTACCGGAAGGTGTCAGCGAAACATCTTTAGCCTGTAAATCGCCATTTTTAATCCCATAATTGATCGATTTTGTTATCGCTGAGCTGAAATATTGCCCATTCTCGTCATCGGCATTCACAACGCCTGTGCGAAGCCCCTTCTTGTTGCGATCGCATTGCTTAAAGAGCATCAATTTAGCTTCGCGATACCGCTCAAAAGTCCCGTGATAGTCGACATTATCATGGCTCAGGTTCGTGTATGCCACGATGCTATACGGCACGCTCCACACCCGGTGCTGTGCCAGCGCGTGGCTGGTAGTTTCTAAAACAAGCCACTCTACACCGGCAGCTTTCATCCGCTTGGCGGCTTTGAGTAATTTTAGCGACCCGACCGATGTCATCCGCGTTGAATTCGGCTGCAAGCCCTTGCCATCGCCGTAATCCATTGCGACGGTAGTCATCATTGCCACCTTATAACCATTTTCGCGCAGCATATGCGCAATCAATGTGCAGGTAGTTGTTTTGCCTGCCGTTCCCGTTACGCCGATAACTTTCAGCCCATGTGTCGGAAACCCGAACAGCACGTTTTCGGCCATCGCTTCGACCAGATGCCCGTAAGGCTCAATTTTTACGAACAAGCTTTTAGGTACTATCTTTTTTACGATACTGCGCGGATTCATCCCGTTTAAAACACTCCTTGATCATTAAACATCGTATACGAAACAACGCTCGGAAATTAACCCACTGATCATCGAGCGGTATTCATGACCACTTAAGTATACGTATTTAAACGGCTATTTTCCAGAGGCGAGGATTACGCTGCAGCGACTTTGGCTTTGCTTTTTGCGGCAGTGCGTTTGTCAACTGCTCTATTCACAGCATTTTGCAATGGTTCAGGCAAAGTAAGATATGCGCCTATTAAAAAATTAGCGATGCGCATTCTTCGTTCTTGTGCCCGGACTCCTTCACGCCATTCCGTGTAGCGTTCCTGCATTTGCTGTTTCATCTCATCGGTACCACGGTGCGGGCCCGTGCCTTCGTCATAATCGTATACTTCATCCGGAGTCATTGCCGGGAGTTCTTGTTTGTTTTTGGCAGAATTAACAGCACCAGGGTAGCCGGCACCCCATAGTGCGGTGTCGCCGACTGCCTTTACATACGCGTCTATCCAATACGGTTCATCACGTTCATGTACGATGCGATGATCATCTTTACCACCTTCCAATTGGAACCAGCGATTCTTCGCACGCTGCAACATGCCGGGTTTCTTATCCCGCTTTAACTGGCGCTGGGCTTCTTTCAGAATCTGGGCTTCATCCATCGGGACGCCATACGTCTTTGCATACTGGCGAACCCTGTTGCGATATGCGTCTAATGAGCCGACATCATCCACCGCAGATGCGCCGACGCCATCAAACTCTTCTTGATATGCAGGAATCGCCGCAGTTTCGTCCCCTGTTTGGACCGCTGATTGCACCAAAGTATCACCATCCTGGCTGTTCGCAGTATTTCGCGAAGGAGCTGGACTGCCGGGTTTGCGCGGCCTATACCAGCTTTCCCATGAATCGGTATCAGCCGGATGCTCAGCATGTGTTCGACGATCTTGAACAGCGCCCGGAGTGCTGGAACCACCCCGTGGATCCGGGCGTAACCAAACCGGATACATAGTTTCGTCATGTGTCGTAAAACTTTCAATATGCTGATACGTTGGAGGCGGTGGATACGGAGACATATCCAAGTATGAATAATCATCGATCTGACCGGAACCAGCATTCCCCATCGCGTCGGGGGCGTGCGGTACCGCATGAATATTTGGCATTTCACCGGTACGCTGACCAACAAAAGCTAGCGATGCAGCTCGATCGGCAGCAAGCACATCCGGTGGTAATTCATACATCGGGACTCTATTAGCGAATGGAACTTCTTCGGTCATTTTGTTTTATTTTTGTTTTAGCGCAATGCTTTATTAACTTCTTTAATTTAGCATAAGCTTGACAATTTGTCAATCACTACTACACCTTTTGACGCTTTTTGCAAACGCATTAACACCTTTCACGCTCTTGTGGTAGAATTTGCCATATGATTGTGTTGGGCATTGAGACGAGTTGCGATGAAACCGCGGTTGGAATAGTTCAAGACGGCAAAAAATTGCTAGGTAACACGGTGGCGAGCAGTATGGATTTGCACGTGAAATACGGTGGCGTCGTACCGGAAGTCGCCGCACGAAGCCATATCGAAGTCATCATCCCTGTTATCGAGGAATCACTGGAACAGGCGAAATTAAGCTGGGACGATATCGATGCAATCGCCGTAACTTATGGTGCGGGTCTTGGCGGGAGTTTGCTGATAGGTGTTTTGACCGCACGGACTCTCGCGATAGCCAAAAACAAGCCGTTATACGCTGTTAATCATGTCGAGGCGCACCTGTATGTCAATTTCCTGACTGAGCAATCCCCTACTCTTCCGAAGGAATATCAACTTGTTTCAAAAGCCCCTGTATTTCCTGCGTTGGGGCTAATCGTTAGCGGCGGCCACAGCCAGTTGGTGCTATTCAGGAACCATTTTGATTACACCTTGCTCGGCCAAACCCGTGACGATGCCATTGGCGAGGCATTTGATAAAGTCGCGAAGATAATCGGACTCCCCTACCCTGGCGGTGTCAGCGTAGACAAACTTGCTCCTGAAGGCGATCCAAAAGCGCATAAATTTCCCAAAGCGCATATGGAACGCAAGTATGATTTCAGTTTCTCCGGGCTCAAAACAGCAGTTTTAAGGGCCGCACAGGCTGAAGTCGGTAAAGATTACACTTTTCCATCAATAAAGCTTCCAGAGCTGCTCAATGACGCTCAGAAAGCCGACGTTGCAGCTAGCTTCCAACGTGTCGCTTTCGAAACGATTGTCGATAAGGCTGCCCTTGCCTGTGACGAGTTCCAACCGAAAAGTATAATTATCGGCGGCGGCGTTGCTGCCAGCCGTGCATTACGTAAGATGTTGGATGATCGACTTCCCTTACCTATCGAATACCCTGACCTGAAACTTTGCACTGACAACGGCGCGATGATCGCAACGCTAGGATGCTATAAAGCAATACTGGACCAGCCGAAAGCAAATCCCTACTCCCTGGAAATCGCACCAAACCTTAGCATGTAGAGTGTTTTTATCTACCCCTGTTAATTTTTCATGTGAAATACTGGCATTATCCGGCCACCTCGAATCAGTAGCAAATTATTTACAGAGGTGATAACCTATAAGTATTAACTAAGCGTTGAGGGCTTTCATATTTTAGTGCAGTTTGTTCGAAAGGTGAGCACCGAAGCGCAGCGTACTTAAGGGTACGTGAGCATCGGAGCGGAGACTTTCGGGCAAAATGTGCAAAATGTGGCAGCCCCTGCTATTAAGAAGCGAAGGCGCTATGAAGCTGTCCAAGGTATACGAACCGCAGCATTACGAATCAGACATCTACGCTCTATGGGAAAAGAGCGGAGC
>DATIJK010000014.1:0-13128 GCA_035478715.1 Saccharimonadales bacterium (SeqCode) | reverse complement strand
GCCATTTTGCATGAGCAAGTGGTTTGTCAAAATCTGTAATTCGCCAGCAGCCGATGAACGTGTGCCTGGTCTCATTTGAGTAGGATCGACTCCAGATAAGAGATGTGGATTCAATACGAAAGCGTGAATCTCGCCATCAGGAGCTAGTAGTATAAGTGGACGGTTTGCTGGATTGATTCTGTCATCGATTTCGGGTGTAGGGCCTGCTGTGTTTTTGTTAGCTAAGGACATATCTAAACATTAGCATAATATTGACAAAAAAGCAATAAGTATCATTTTGATTTTTGAACCGTTAACTAAAACCCCTTGCTGCAACCATTAATTTACCTTTTGTTTTTTGTTGTCATCATCGATTGCTTCGATAGCATTCATCGACATGGCCAAGCAGAAAAAACCCAGACCGGCGCTGACATTCACGTACCTTTCTCCAATGATAGCAGGCAAAGTTTCGGCTCCGCCGACGGTCACGCTGTCCGTAGTTGGTTGATCGCCAAATTCTTGAATCGTTGCAGTCATTTCGGCAGTAACGATATTCGGTGTGAAGAACGATTGGCGGAAAAGATCAGCGCCGTCCATTGTATTAGGCGTGCTGGGTTTACCTAAGTCCGGCAAGAACTCAGCTATGGCATTCCATTTTGCCGTGACCGACTCCATGGTATCGGCCGGGTGCATCCAGAAAAATAAAGAAGTATGGTTGCCTACATTTTCGGTTTTAACACCAAATTTGGTATAAAGTGATTCTGCCAGCGTTGCATCCACCTTAAATACCCCATCGATTACTTGCAGGTTGTGGCCTTGCCCGTAAAAACCGGAAGAGTACGTCGAATATCCTTTATCCCACATCGTTAATGCGGCATCACGTACTTGCGGCTCAAGCATTTCTACTGAACAACCCATCGCACGCTCAAGTTCTGTCATCTGAGGGTTGATGCTTACCCTGTAATCAAGTTCCAATGATTGCGTGTAATGCACAGTATCCCGCATAATCGTGAATCTGTCATAAAGATACGGATCTAAGTATTCAGGGTGCAAGGCGGCGTCACTAAGGCTGCTAGCGGCAGCTTCACCGGTGAGCGCCATAATTTCGGGTGCGGGTGGCCCGAAGCTGATTTCCGGTATCTCGGGTACTACTTCGCCGATCACTTCTCCTACGGCTTCCAGCGGTGCGGTAACTGCCTCGATTATGGGTTCCAATGGAGGAATTTCCATATTAATAATATATCATAAATGATATATTAAGTCAATACCATCAACAAGGGTCGAACAAATTAAAAAGGAACGCAAAAACGCTCCTTTTGCTGGAATATTCATATGGTACGCCGCGCTGGTCGTAGTTCGGAAAGTTTTACAAATTGGTACCTTGTTCTTGACTGGTTAGTACCCGATATACCCCAGTGCGCATTTTTTGACTATCTAAATATAATTTCATTGAGTCCCCTGTAAAGTGAAATGTCATCTGGAGTATATCTGTATTTTGCTATAATTTCCGCCTCTTTTCGCATCGTATTAATTTCTTCATCGCTGCTACGGGGGTATGTTGTTTTTGCGTCGATGCCGAAAGATTGCAGTTTTCTTATCAAATCATTATGAAACATACCGATAGTCATTAGTATTTTAAGTGGTTTTGAACCCGAAGACTTCGCTAGCCAACTATCAATTACATAACCTAAATTCGATATCATTATCCATTCGCGATAATAAGTCAGCGCTGCCCTCCAGTAAAAGGCTTCCATTCTATCGTGATTCGGATTCCTTTGGAAAGCCCGATGACCTTCGTCAAACTGACTAAGACCAGGTGTGTCCTTGAAATCATAAAAAGTGTAATCAACGAATTCGACCCTGACTTTGCTCCCCGCCACTGCCAGACACTGTGTACGCGTAAAACCATCGTCTACCTTAGTGGTCATATTCTGAATCATTGCATTAATCGCCGCTTCGTTTTTTGGTTTAGTTTTTTGCGACGCGTCGTTCCAAATTTCAACCTCTTCCTTACTCCAGTATTTGCCTTCGGGTATGTAAACATTATTATCTTCAAGCGCTTGCCTGAAAGCCCCTGGCTGGCCAAGATCAACCGTCTTTTGATGTCGCACGAGCCATACATCAATCTCGACCCTATCTGAAAATTTTTTAATTTTTTTGAGCCCGTTCGTGTAGTACTGACTGGAATTTATGAAATCCGGTATTTCTCCGGGGGTCGCAGCTTTCTTTGAAACGATATCGATTATTGCAACGCTTCCATCTTTATTTTTTCGAAAGTAATCTTTAAGATTTTCTGGCACATGTTCGTCGTTTGGCATAGTTATACAATAACAAATACGCATTGGTGTAAAAATTTGAAGAGGATATTTGTCTGCAGGGCGAAAAGCTAGCCACAGTACCGACTCTTTATTTATTGAACAAGTTGCCCCAAGACGTAATTTTCTCTCTCATAAGCTCGTATGGATTAATGGCGAACTCGCTATATTGATGGAATTTTACATCTAATCCGTTGGAATTATAAAATGCCAGCGCTTTTTTAGTGGCTTTGTTTCTTTGCATAGCTCCAGGATACGGCGTGGATAGTTTTAAATGGTGTGTTTTATAGGTCGTGTCATGTATTTTTGGGTTTAAAAGCTCTAAAAAGTAGCTGGGGAAAGTATGTTTGCTTGTCCACTCTCTTGTAAAATTCTCATTATCTGATGTCGGGAAGGCTATTTCATATTCCTTTAGAAAATCATTGAGTCTAAAGTTTGGCTTCAGATCGAATTCCCATATACCACTAGCTGCATAAATGACGCCGATTGCTTCAATATTCTTTTGCCTGAACTCTTTTTTAACATTTTCGAAATATTCAATGTCGCCCTTTGAAGGCCCGTTGCCAATTGGAAGTGCCAGTAATCCATACGCAATTTTCTCTCTAGGGTCTACGCGCGAATTATAGAAAGTTATTGATTCATCAACTGACAGAGGATGCGTATGCGCCAGGTAAATTTTCTTAGCTTTAAATTTTATCGCGTGGCCCTGCACCCTTTTTACCGGTGTATCAACCATAAAATCTATTCCAGTCCCATCCCAATAATAAGTTCCAGTGATGCTATCAAATGCATGGGCGCTTAATTCAAACTGATCAAGCAATGAATGCAATGCGAGATCGGTATTGGTTATTTCAGGAAAGTTCATTCTTAATTCGCCACCTGTATTTGCGCTCAGTAAGTCGGTGCTGCATAAGTAAATAATAACAAAAAGACTCCCGGAGGAGTCTTAAGCGGAATCAAAGTGGTACACCACACTGGACACTGTTCGGACAATTTTACAGGGTAGCAGTGTTTATACAACCGTCTAGCTCACTATAGTTTTTACTTAGTTTTACGTAAGACTAAATAAGCCAAATTTGGTTCTTCCCTTGCGGGATCTATCTTTCGAAAATCGTCTCCATAAATACCGTCGATTGATAAACCAGGTAGGTTCTCAATTTGGGCTACCACTTCCTGTAGTCCCCACATTTTTTCTGTCATTGATTCACGATGCCATTCTGACCAGTTACCATCTATATCACGGACGCGAATATAGACATCGAAATGAATTAGACCCGTCACTTGGTCTTGATCATTGAGCCAGATTCGCTGAAATCTCTCTGTTGCAAAAGTAGTGATTGGTTGCGAATAAAAGTCGATTTGCCAGCCTGTGAACGTCCGAATGTCAAAAATTAAAATACCATCTCTTGAGAGATTCTCTGTCAGTTTAGCGATGAACTCCCTTAACTGTTGATCGTCTAATGCAAAATTTGAGCTATAGTCGGTCCATACAATTGCACTTACCTTCTTTGGTAATGTGACCGAATTGATATCTGATTCAAAGAGCATGATTTGAGGGTATTCGGCACTGAGTCGGAAAGCTTCTGCGAGCATGGGCCTAGAAATATCAAATGCATTAATTTTTTGAAAACCACGAGCAACTAGTTGCCGCGATAGTGCAGCAGTGCCGCACGCAGCTTCAACGATGGTATCTTCTTTAGAAATGTCATTTTTTCGTAGAAGCTCATCCACAAATTTGGCAACACCTGCTTGAATGTAATCAGGACTGTCTTCGTTGTAAATTGGAGCAAATACTGACCAGGCGGGTTGCTTTTTGAGTTTGCCAAGTTTTTGGTGAATTTCCTTTGATACCTTATGGGGATCGTCATCGGCTGCCCTAGCCCACTCACCAAATTGGCCGGATTCCTGTTTAGCTAATTGCCTTAATTTTGCAAGTGCAATTGAATGGAGGTTATCCGCAGACATATCGATTGTCTGCATTGTTGACTCTGCCCTTCCAAGTCGAGCTGTATTCAAAAATTGCTTAACGAATTCTAAAGCTTCGGCGTCAGTTTTATATATTGATCCCTGCAATAAATCGTGTGTGATGTATTTGCTGAAATCTGTATGTTTTGAAAGTACTAGGACCGGTTTGTGGAATAACAAAGCCAAAGTAAGCTCATGGCCAACACGTATATCTTCTTGGCTGGCTTCAATGATTACCACATCGGCTGACGCGATCCCTTGTCGGATAAACGCGTAGTGCGCTTGCTCTTTATTAAGTCCCTGATGCCGGAATTTAGTAAGAGATTCAACGTATTGAGCAGTGTTCTCTGGCGTAACTAACTTGTTTCCAAATTTAATGGCACCTACTATCGCGTCAATGCTTTCTTGATATTTCGATTTTCCAGAGAAAGGAGTAGTAAAAAAGACGTTCATTACCGAAGTATATCAGAGGAAATGCGAACTCTTTATAAAATCTTAACCTTAAGAATCTTGGTACGCGTGACAGGATAGCGTGCTCTGCCCTTCTCCGCTGCGGCGTGCTCGGAATAAATTCCTGCGCGCGTCCTCGCTTCGCCGAACCTACGACTAACGTATTTTGCGTTGCAAAATCCGAGTCATAGAATCGTATCTGCCGAGCAAACCAATTAAAAAGCCGGCCATGTCGACCGACTCTTTAATTGGTACGCGTGACAGGATTCGAACCTACGACCTTCGGCTCCGCAAGCCGACGCTCTATCCAGCTGAGCTACACGCGCGTAACAGGGGTTAAGTGTAACATGTTTAAGGGGAAATTTCCAGAGTCAGTTTGGTACAATACGGGTATGGCGAAAGTGTACAAAAATCCTGGGCCTTTGAAGTTTACGGCGATAATCAAACGTGGTGGCGAATTGAATTCGTCTGAGTATGTAGAATTTCCCTATGATCTGAAAGAAACGTTCGGCGTCGGCAATCTGGTCCCATACACTGTTACATTTGATGGGCGTGTAAAATACCGGGGCAGTCTTGCGAAGATGGGCGGTCCGTGCGCGATGATTTTGCTGCGCAAAGATATCAGGGCCGAGCTTGAGAAATGCGAAGGAGAAGCCGTCGATGTCATCGTGGAGCTTGATGACAAGCCACGCGAAGTTTCAGTGCCGGCTGAACTCAAGAGGGCCTTGCGAGAATCGGGGCAATTAGAGAATTTCGAAAGTCTTTCGTATACGAATCGGAAAGAATACGCGCGATGGGTTGTAGAGGCGAAGAAACCCGAGACTCGCTTAATCAGAATCGAAAAAACTTGTACGATGTTGGCCGCCGGCGTCAAAACGCCGCGGTAATAGCTTGTTCAAGCAAATATTTTGCGAGCTTTCTTTGGGGTCATCGCTGTGCGCAGCAATTCCTGGTTGAACGTTTCGGGTGCTTTGCCGGTGGTCGCGAAATAATATAACGCGGCTTTGGCGATGCTGCTTAAGGTCGTGAGCAAAACTATCAAGCCAAGGAATCCGATTACGGCTAAGATCAGCGCTGCTACACCTATGAAAGAAGGTACATGCAGCACGCTGCCGATAATAGCGACGAACGCTATGGCAGCAAAATAAGCCAAAATGCCCAAAAATCCGACGACACCTATACCGATCTGTGCAATGACACCCTCACCCCAAACTTTACGGATGACTTGGATCGAACCTTTTGTAGCCTGAAGGGGGCGTACATTCTCTTCGCTCAGTACGATGATCGGAATGGCGAATAAGTTCGCGATGGACCACGCTGCGCCGCCAATCCAAGCGATAACTTGCCCGGCAAACGGCAAACGATCTTCTAATATCTGGAGCGCTAAACCGACGGTAGCCATCATCAGACTGAACGCAACTAATGGACGGAATTTCCGCTTAACACCGGCGATGCTGCTGGCGACAGTCGGGTCGCCGCCGCGGAATCGTTCCGTTGCGCCATAGATGAGTGCCCCACTGAAAAAGTTCCCGACTATCGTCAGGACGATATATAAAAAGATTCCCAATACTAGTAACGGCCAGTTCGGCATACTGCCTGGGCTGGCGTGTACGCTTAGATTATCGAAACCGACTAGTGCAGCGATTGCCAAAACAACTACTGAGACCACAGTGGCTATGCTCACGAGCAAGCTTATTATCGGCAAAGTCATAAGCTCTTTATCTAAAACTAGTACCCGCCAGGAGCTTTTGGTGATTGCCCATCCCCTACTTAGTTTGCCCCCCTGATTTGTTGCGGTAGGTTCCATACTTATCCTTTCTCGATTAGCTCGCGAACCTTTGATTTATATAATATACGCACATTACGGTCCAGAAATTGTTCCAGTACACGCTCGCCAGTTTCGGTGAGGCTGTACACTTTGAGGTCGGGGCCTGTCGCATTGGCTTTCGTGTCGAAACGGATCAGTTCAGCCTTGTCGTACTTTCTTAGCGCCCGGTAGATGCTTTTGTCATCTGCGGTCAATGCGCCTGCGGTTGACTCGCCGATGAACTTTTTGATCTGCGACATGTGTTTTGCCCCGTGTTTGAGCGCCAGCATGACCCACAGGCTGAGTTGCCCCATCTTGTAGATGGATTCCCAACCGTCCAACAGCGCTTGCTCGTATTTTGAAAGTTGTTTCATACCTATACCACAGCCAGTATACTACAAGCTGTATACAATGTCAAGTGGCGCAATTTTTGGCAAATTAACAGATTAGCCTGTACAATAGAATGCTATTAGGAGAGGTGACCGAGTGGTTGAAGGTGCTGCTCTCGAAAAGCAGTGTGCGGGCAACCGTACCGAGGGTTCGAATCCCTCCCTCTCCGCCACGTCCAAGCAAACTACAACCACACCAGATTTTTGGCAAACAAGTGGCCAAAAACCAGGTGTGGTCTCCGTTGCTTCTCCTCTACCCCAAACCAAAAGCAAGCTTTTGCTTCGGGGACCCCTAAAATGTGAGAAAATAGCAGTAACATTTTGCTTAAGTAAGGGTATAAGTATTTTGAACAAACCAACGTTTATTATTGATTTTGATAGTACGATTATCAGGGGTGAGACGCTTGAAGAATTAGCCCGGATGTCGTTAAAAGACCGGCCTGACCGTGATGAAATCATGCGGCAGATCCAGGCAATCACGGACCAAGGCATGGCCGGGACACTACCATTTGACGAATCGCTGCAGAAACGTCTGAATCTTTTTGGTGCTCATCGCGCAATTCTGGCGCCATTAATTGCTCAACTGGCACAAGATTTTTCGTCGTCAGTGCTTAAGCATAAAATTTGGTTTCAAAACAATCGCGATCGCATTTACGTATTGTCTGGCGCATTCGAGGAAATCGTCGTGCCGGTCGTGACGCAGCTTGGTATTGCGGCAGGCCACGTGCTGGCAAACAAATTTGAATATGACGACAGCGGTAAGATCATCGGTTTTGATAAAACATGTCTAGTTGGCAAGGCTGGCGGTAAGGTCCGGCAGGTCGAATCACTCAAACTCCCCCGCCCTGTCATAGTAATCGGCGATGGATTTACTGATTTCGAAATCCGCAAAGCCGGTGCGGCTGACGAATTCTGGGCATTCGTCGAAAACGTCAACCGTCCGAATGTCACAGATCAAGCTGATCGTGTCGTTAAAAGCTTCGACGAGGTGGTGGCGCTCACGGCAAAAACACTTCAACTAGCGTGATATCATAGACACTATGATATTCGGAGCTGCGGCAATGGCGCTATTCATGTTCTTTTCGATCATCGCGATCGCCATACTTGTTTTCGAGGTCGTGATGTTTATCGATGCGATCCAGAATAAGAGATTAACAGATAGTGAAAAATGGCTGTGGTGTATCGGAATGGTAATGATTCCACCGTTCGTCTCATTTTTTTATTATTTTATTGCCCGGTCTGCGCTCGATAAGCCGGCGCATGATAAGGATTAGTAATGCAAGATTCAATTTTTACGAAGATCATCAAGGGTGAGATCCCAAGTCACAAAGTGTACGAAGACGAAAAGACATTCGCATTTTTGGATATCCATCCGATACAGCCTGGCCACGTGCTGGTGGTTCCCAAAAAACAGGTCGGTTTCGTGTGGGATATGGAAAATGATGATTATCAGGCGCTGATGGCGTCGGTCCAGAAAGTCGGCCGGCGTTTACGCGAGATGTTCCCTGACAAATCCCGCGTAGGAGTTATGATCGAGGGACTCGACGTGTCCGATCATGTGCATGTCAAAATCTTCCCCTTCTCTACAATGCAAGAATATCGAAATGTGCCTGATATGTCAGCAGAACCAGATCATGCGGCGTTAGCAGCAATGGCGGCTAAACTGGCGTTCTAGAGAGGGTCTTTCGAATAACGGCACATTGCGCCCTAAATCCTGCGCTCCGCACTCGCCGTACCTAAAAGTACGACTCCTTTACGGTGCTCAAATTTAAAACACACTGCACCATTCTTCGAAAGACCTTACACTTAGTGTGAAATTTAAGGTATAATTTTGGTTATGCTTGGTAACGGTGTGACTTCTTTATTTATTGCCGCGGGTGTCGGTACGTGGGTTTATAGCAAGTTGAAGCACAATACGAATAACACAAAAAGCAGCCTGATCGGCGCCGCGTTCACAGGATTGGCCGTCTATATAGTCGTTTTTACACTACTGAAGTACATGCTTCAGTGGTAAGGTTCGTGGTAGCCGTTTAGTACTAATTAGCTTTTCTTTTTTAGATATAATTGGTACTATATGGCTATGACATTGGTGGGGCACCTTCGGTGAGTGCTTTGAACGAAAAAAGCTTGGGCAAGCGTCTGCAAGTGGCGCGCCAGAATGCTGGGCTAACTCAGCAGATGCTGTGCCACAAGGCGAATCTGAGCTATTCAACACTGGCGAAAATCGAACGCGGTGCTATCAAATCACCGTCGATTTTCACCGTACAGACAATCTCGGAGGCGCTCGGCGTTTCACTCGATACGCTGCTTGGCATTGAGAGTGGCAAACCCGCGATAACACCGAAGAAAGTGTCCAAGAGCGGCGTAAAATTCGTGTATTTTGACGTCAATGGCTGCCTGGTCCACTTCTTTCAGTCGGCGTTTTCCCAGCTGGCCATGCAAAGCGGCGAACAGCTGGACGTTGTAGAAAGCGCCTATTGGCACTACAACGACGCAGTCTGCCGCGGTGACATCACGATGGAAGATTTCAACAAAGCGTTCGCCCGCCAGCTTCATCTGGACTCAATAGATTGGCGCGATTATTACATGAAAGCCGTCGAGCCGATTCCTGAAATGCACGACCTGCTTGTATGGGCATCCAAGAATTATCATGTCGGGCTGCTAACAAATATCATGCCCGGTTTCGTCGATGAAATGCTAGTAAAACACCTTATTCCGGATGTCCCTTATGATACGATAGTCGACTCTTCAAAGGTGCGAGCGATTAAGCCCGAGCCGGAAATATTCCAAGTTGCATCTGAACGCACCGGTTGCAAACCCGAAGAGGTATTGCTGATAGATGACTCACGCGCCAATCTACAAGCTGCCGGCCATTTCGGCTGGCGTGTTTTGTGGTTTGACGACTATCGGCCCAAAGAAGCCGTTGAGCGAGTCCGCGCAGCGCTTGAGCCCGCAGATTAATTCGATCTTAAATCTTTTCGAAGCGTTTGCGTTCAGTTTCGATCTTTTTCATCAGATCTTCGGCATCTGCCAAATCCGCTTTTGTCTGAGCCACTATGTGGGCCGGTGCATTTGCTACGTATGCTTTGTTTGCCAGTCGTGCTTTCAGTTGGCCAACAGTGTTCTCGGCTTCGTACAGCTTGCCTGCCAGTTCTTCTGCATATTTTTTAGCAGTAGACTTATCGATATCAAGCCAGGCTTTGTGCGAAGTCTGTGTGAGCTGGACGCCGGATTGCTTGGTATCCGTGCTGGCAACCTCTTTGATCCCGCTCAGCTGACGAATAAGCTCGGAGTTGTCGTTTAGAAGTTTATCGTCATTGAATAGCAATCGGACATCTCGCTTGCCAAGCGCTTTTGTGATGAATCGTACCTCAGTTACTATCGATTTTATATCATCAAATTGCTTACTTTTGCTTTTATCGGTATCCGGTACAATCGGCCACAGGCTGGTTGCTAGCATCGGATTTTCTTCCCACTTCAGCGTCTGCCAAATGGTTTCGGTCAAAAACGGCGCGAACGGATGCGCGAGTTTGAGAATCGCTTCCAGGCTGTACGCCAGCAACGGTACATTCTGCTCTGCTTTTGACGCTTCGATGTACCAGTCCGCAAAATCGTCCCAGACAAAGTGGTAGAGCGTTTCGTATGCCTCTGCGAACCGGAACTCGGTCAGATCTTTGTCTATCTTCTTGGCGATATGTTGTAAATTAGTCAATACCCAGTGATCGGCTGTAGTAACTGGTTTCGGCGTCCGTTCGTGGTAATCATCACCCACCTTCCCTTCGATGTAGCGGGCGATATTCCAGAGTTTGTTGCAGAAATTCCGGTTTGCCTCAATCTTACCCCAGCCCCAGTTCTGATCATTGCCGGGCGTTACGCCCATGATCAGTGCCATACGCAGCGCGTCGGTGCCGTATTTCGGGATGACATCGAGCGGATCGATGATGGATTCGGGACGGCTTTTGCTCATCTTTTTGCCGTCCTCTGCCCTGATTAGCCCATGCAGATACACCGTTTTGAACGGCACTTCGCCGGTGGCATAGGTTGTCGAAAGTATCATTCTGGCCACCCAGAAAAACAGGATGTCCCAACCAGTTTCCATCACTGTTGTTGGGTGGTACGTCTGGTAATCCACGCTTTTTTTCAGTAAGTCGTTCAGTGACAATTTATAGTCTTTTGCCAGTTCAGGGTCGATCAACGTGCTCCACGTCCAGATCGCCGAACTGAACCAGGTGTCAAGCGTATCGGGATCTTGCTCCCACTTGTTCCAACCTTCTTTGCCGTCATCTTTTGGCGGCGTCAGGCCGGCATACGTTTCTGTCGAGCCGTCAGAATGCATGCGGTACCAGACTGGAATCCGGTGGCCCCACCAGATCTGGCGGCTGATACACCAGTCGCGCAGATTATCGATCCAATGGAAATAGATTTTTTCGAATCTTTTAGGGATGATGTCGATATCCCCTTCCCTTACTACTGATTGCATCACCTGCTTGAGGCTGCGTTTCTTGCCCTTCCAATCAACCGCCGGTTTGTTGACGTCCACAAACCATTGCAGCTTGATTTGGGGTTCGATAATCCCCTTGCCTCTGTCATTTATCGCCACATTGTGCACGTAGTTCTTGTCTTCTTTGACGAGCAGGCCTTTTTTACGAAGTTTCTCGACGATTTTCGGCCGGGCTTCTGCGATGGGCATACCATCGAATTCACCTGCGATCGGCAATAACCTGCCATGGAAATCGATGATCTGTTCCCTGTCGAGCTTGTGGCGTTCGGCGATTTCGAAGTCAGTATGGTCGTGCCATGGTGTGATAGTCATCACCCCCGTTCCAAACTTCGGATCGACCGCCATGTCTTTGATGACGGTAGCGATAACGGTACCGTTGATCCACTCAGCTTCGAAGGTGTCGCCGTGCTTGTATTTCGCATAACGCTTATCATCCGGATGCATTACAACGTATTTATCACCGAATTTTGTTTCTGGACGCGCCGTGCTAATCTGAAACGGACCATATTGAAAGGTGTAAAAACTTGCGGTTTCTTCTTTGTAGACCATTTCATCATCGGATATCGTCGTTTCCAGTATCGGATCCCAATTTATTATGCGATAACCTCTGTAAATAAGTCCGTCATTATACATTTTGATAAACACTTCGTTTACGCAGCGGTTCAATGCATCATCGAGGGTATAGCGCAAGCGCGACCAATCACAGCTTGAACCCATCGCACGCATCTGACCAAGCATGGTGCCGCGACTGCTGGCTACGAACTCCTTGGTACGCCGCAAAAACTCATCCCGACCGATGGCGTGCTTATCAGTTCCCTCCTCTGCTAATTTCTTTTCGATGATGGCGTTTACCGGCAGTGCCGCATGATCAGTTCCAGGCAGCCAGAGCACATCTTTCCCCTGTAAACGGGCGTGACGGGCCATGATGTCCTGTAGCGTTAAAAATAGCGCGTGACCCAGGCTGAGCGTCCCCGTTTCGTTCGGGGGTGGCATGCTGATTGAAAAGTGCGGTTTTTTGCTTTCCGGGACGGCGACGAAAGCTCCGCTCTTTTCCCATAGAGCGTAGATGTCTGATTCGTAATGCTGCGGTTCGTATACCTTGGACAGCTTCATAGCGCCTTCCCTTCTTTTAACGGCTTCCGTGCTTGGCACATTGCGGCGCATTCAACTGCGATGCTTCTCCAGCGTACCGAAAAGTACGCTTCCGTGCACTGCTCGCTGAAAACACTACTCTGCACTCAAGAACGAAACCCTTAACCTTGATGTATATAGAGTATCACCTCTGTAAATAATTTGCTACTGATTCGAGGTGGCCGGATAATGCCAGTATTTCACATGAAAAATTAACAGGGGTAGACGAAAACACTTTACATGCTAAGGTTTGGTGCGATTTCCAGGGAGTAGGGGTCTGCTTTCGGTTGATCCAGCATAGCTTTGAAGCATCCAAGCGTTGCTATCATTGCGCCGTTATCGGTGCAGAGTTTTAGGTCCGGATATTCGATTGGCAAGGGGAGCCGTTCGTCCAGCATCTTGCGCAATGCTCGACTGGCAGCAACGCCGCCGCCGATAATTATGCTTTTTGGCTGAAACTCGTCGCAGGCAAGTGCAGCTTTGTCGACAATCGTTTCAAACGCAACGCGCTGGAAACTGGCTGCAATGTCGGCTTTCTGAGCGTCATTGAGCAGCTCTGGAAGGTTTATTGATGGAAAAGTGTAATCTTTA
>DATIJK010000013.1:0-7785 GCA_035478715.1 Saccharimonadales bacterium (SeqCode) | reverse complement strand
AAAAACAAGCAGGAGTATTACAAAAACGCACGTACTGGCGGTTACTATGGCGATATCTGGAAAACAGTCGGCAAATGCGTCTTCTGCGACATGCGCCAAAAATATATATTTTTCGAAGAAAATGGTGTTGTAATGACAGTTCATTTATACGCATATATCGATGGCTGTCTGATGATAATTCCCCGCCGCCATATCAAGTCGGTCAAAGAGTTGTCTCCCGAAGAATGGGAAACTATGCGCAAGATGATGTACATCGCCAAAAAGATGATCCGCGAGATTTACGGGATCAAAGGTATGCAAATTATTCAGAAGGACGGCAATTTAGCACAAAGTACTGTGGAACATTTGCATTTTCAGTGCATTCCCTTTGACGCGCCCGACCTAAACACCTGGCATCCGCGCGAATTGCAGTACACCCCGCTGGAAAACGCCGAAAAGTTCAAAGCCAAACATGACGAAATCGAGAAATTAAGCAAACGATTCGATAAGAAATATGCAGACGATTGATTTCACATTCGACTGGTCTGAGCTGGCCTTTGCAAGCAAAAAACCATTGAAAGTGTTGCATGCCGTATTCGTTATGGCGCCGCGCGAAATGACGCCTAAGCGTATTGCTCAATTGGTAAAAGATACCGTTCCTACTGCTAATCTGGTGATCGGAATCGCGAAAGAACCATATATTGATGGATTCGACGGCCAGCCGCAATTCAAAACGCTTAAACATTCACAGGAGTTACAGGAGCTAATCAATAAAGTAAACGAATCGCCGTCCCGTCACAAAATCTATACGCTGCATTATTTCCAGCGTGAAGCAAAATACATACTTGAAAAAGTCAAATTTCAAAAAGTGCTGCTGGTTAACGGATCATGGGAGCGGTCATTCCACACGCGCGAAGAATATTATTGCATCGTTAATAATAAACTTGAATATAGTTATGTTTCGCCCTTTTTAGATGAAGCCGAAGCTCTCGAATATGAACAATCAATAAACAAGGAATTAACTAAATCAGTGTGGCCAAAAGATCCGACTGGGCCCCAGACGGAATTACAAATGCTGCAGATGGCCGGGCAAGCCGCAAAACTTTCTTTTGATCACAGCCATCAAACCGGTGCAACTTTGGGTAAGCGTATTGGTAAGTCTGACAAATATATATTTTTAGCCCACTCCATCAATAAAGTTGTGCCATTTCAAACGTATGCTTTGCTATATGGTGCCGAGCGCGAAAAACATTTTTCTCCGGTCAACGACCTCAATTATTACGACACGATTCATGCTGAGGTAATGATGGTGCTGGAAACGCAAAAAAACCGGATAGATTTAAATGGTACGACATTGTTTATCAATCTGCTCCCTTGCCCGCACTGCGCTCGGATGTTTACGCAAACCGATATAGCGGAATTCGTATATTCGAAAGACCACTCCGATGGATATGCGATTCATATGCTTGAAAAAGCCGGTAAAAAAGTCCGCCGTATCGTAATCGACGCGTGAATTGTTACTATATTGATGTAACGATGGATGTTTACTATGAATGTTTTATATTGCGGTGACGATGAAAAAGCAAAATTATACATACTTGGGTCACTCGAATATTTAGGGTTTGAGGCTCAGCATGTAGCGCCGGAATCCCCGTTCCCGGGAATTACCAATGATGTATCGACACTAATATTAAGTGATTATCCGGCACGAATGATTTCATTTGAGCAAGGTCGTGAAATTGGTAAATTTATTGCGGCTGGCGGTAAGCTGTTGATGATTGGTGGCTGGGAAAGTTTCAATGGAATGGGAAACAATTATTCGGGTCACCCGGTCGGTGATATTTTGCCTGTTGAGTTGCAATCTGGTGATGACCGCGTTCAAAGGACGTTAGTGGTACGACCGACAGAGCATACACCGCCAGATGCGGGGCTGACAGGTTTTGAGCCCGTAGTTATTTGCGGGTACAATGCCGCCAAACCTAAAAAACTTGCTAGGGTGCTCATTGCAATGTCACCATTAAAATACATCGGCGGAACAAGCAATGTTGCTTTGGGTGAAGAAATACCGCTCGTTACGGTGATTACGCACGGTGAAGGCACGGTGGTTGCATGTCAGACAGATCTCGCGCCTCATTGGAGCGGTGGATTAGGTGATTGGGGCGCCAATGACCCTGAAGAATTGGTACAAGGTGAGAGATTAATTACGTTGCCAACTGGAAATCAGGTAGGTTACGTTTATCCGAAATTTTTGAAATTGATGCTCGAAGCTTAAGTTAATTGGCGACCTATTAATGTAATCGTTTAACTGCTATCATAAATATAGTAACCAAGAGGCGAGAGGGTAATGGCACATACACATCCTGAGTATCAGTATTTGCAATTGATGGCAGAAATTATTAAAGACGGCCGCGGTAAAAAGACGCGCGGTATACACGGCATTACATCAATTTTCGGTACACAAGTCCATTTCGATCTCCGGCAGGGATTCCCTTTGCTGACTACCAAAAAAATGCCGTTCAAGACATTACTGCATGAATTGTTTTGGTTCATTTCCGGGAGTTCCGACGTCACGTATCTGCACGAACATAAAATTCATTATTGGGATGGCTTTTTGCACGAAGGTTCGAATGATCTTGGACGAGTATATGGTGTTCAGTGGCGGCACTGGCAACGGCCGGATGGCACTGAATTTGATCAATTGCAATGGGCGATCGACGAATTAAAGAACAACCCCGACTCTAAAGGCATCATTGTGAATGCATGGAACGCCGGCGAACTAAAAGAAATGCGATTGCCGCCCTGCCATACGATGTTCCAGTTTGATCTGACAAAGGGAAAATTGCGTTTGCATTTGTACCAGCGTTCGTGGGATGTGTTCCTGGGCGCCCCATTTAACATCGCACAATACGCCATGTTGCTGTATATGGTAGCCCACCTTGTCGACGCGCAACCACGCGAGTTGATTATTTCGACTGGTAGTGCGCATCTGTACCGAAATCACATTGACGCAGCCAAGGAGCAATTGCAACGTAAACCATACCCGTTCCCGAAACTCAAAATCGTCGGCGACGTCAAAACTATCGATGATTTCAAAGAAGAAAATTTCGTACTGGAAAACTACAAGTCACACCCGCACATCAAGACCGACCTGGTGATTGTATAAGTTTTTCGTATAGCACTAAGTGTTCGGAACACATTCGGTCTAACGTAAACCGTTCCTCAAAATCTTCACGGCATTTGTCGCGGTCTATCGATTGAATTTTTGTAATAGCGTGAGCAATATTCTGTATTGTTGCAGCTTCGTCGATTTTACCATCATCAGCAATAATTTTATGCGCTAAAATGCCAGTTATCCCATTTGATATGATTTCGGGAAGTGCGCCTGAATCCAGCGCGATAACCGGCGTTGCGCACGCAAGCGCTTCTATAGCTACCATACCGAACGGTTCATTAAAAATTGACGGTACAACTACAGCAGCAGCGTTTCCTAGAAAACTTGCTTTTTTTTCTTCGGGAATAAATCCAATATATTCAATCTCTCCGCCAAGCTCCGGCTCTATTTTAGTTTGCCAATATGTATCTTTTTTATGTCCGGCATAGTGTTTGCCTACTATTTTTAGCAGCATTTTTTGCTTGGCTTTGACGTTATATTGGCGAATTGCTTGGATTGCCAAATGCAAGCCTTTCGGTTCGACGATCCTGCCAAGATACGCCATATAATCATTAGTCGGTTGAGCAATAGGGACTAACACGTCCTTTAAAAGTCCGTGATAAATATTACCAACCCAGTTCGTATCCTCTGGCATTCCATGCCGTTGAGAAAACGACATTGAGACCCAATTTAGATCTTTGTATTTCGGGAAAAGATTCTTGTATTTGACCAGAAAATTAAAAGGGTCATGATGTGTAAAAACGACCTGTTTTTTGCAGAATTTCGCGAATGGCAGTGCGATATCTTCTTCGTTCGTGTATATGTGCACGATGTCGAGCCTGTCGTCGTTTGCCATTTCATATGCTTTCGCAATTACTTCACTTTGTATTTGACGTGCCAGCGTTATAAAAGTAAATGGGTGCTTTTTAAGTAAATCAAGGTACGAATCGCCGCGGAGCGATAATTCTTGTTCAAACAAAGACATATCGGCGGAGATGTTCGTAACGATTGTATCTACCGGTCCGGGCGAAAATAGCGTTACATCCGCGCCCATTTGCTGCAGACCATCTGCTAATTCAAGCGCAAGTTTTCCGGGCGAAAAAATGACATGCGGCAATATATCCCGCTGCATGAAAATGTGCGGAACAACCAGCCCAACCCTGATTTTGCTATTTTTTTGGTTCGTCCGGGCTTTTTTCATTCAAAAAGCTCAAATCGATTTCCTCGTCGCCGCCTTGGTCTTCGTCATAATAACCATCGGCGTCAGTTGTGTTGTCTACCATATTTCCCTCTCTTTAATTCGTTAGATTATGAGTTCTTGCGATGACTTTGTAAAGGAGTTAATTTGCTGATGTACTTGCAAAATATTCCTGTTTCAGTTCGGCGTTCTGCAGGTTATCGTAAACTTTTTTAGCACACCCAATCAGCTCTGCAATGCCGGCGTCATTATGAATTGTGGTATCCGGAGTGATTAATTTGCGGGCCGCCTCAGTAGGATCGTTCGCATCCATTTCACGTGACAGCGATCGTTGGATAAGCAGTACATAACCGTCCGCCCCTTTGATGACATCGACGTCTGCCGGAAAGCGGACACCGCCCAATATCCCAAGTTCAACACCTTGCATTTCAAACTGTTTAACGCGATGTATCAATTCGCGAAACCAGAATCCCGGCGGCAGCTTCACCTGCACATAGCCTCCAAGCCATTGGAGTATTGCTCGGTATTCTGACTTGTTCCCGACTGTAATGGGCGTACTTAAAAGGGCAGGTTTTTTTTGCACATCCAATAAGTATGTGTACAATTTTTCATATAAAATTGGATGTTTATTTGCAATTTCAGGGTCAAACGCAAATATATTTCTGTCGATCGACTGATGGGTAGCTTTTTCGAACGCACCCGGTAATAATTGCAGCCATTTTTTGACATCGTCCGATTTTGCCGGATTTGGTATAAAAGTCGTCTGTGATTGCCAATTGTTTATGATTTCTGATATCAGTTCTGAATTTTCTATATGCCTGGATTTTGGTTGCGCACGGTGCAGAGCTTCGGCGAACGTAGTTTTACCATGGCCGATGCCACCCATGATGCCGACGATTATCATGCATCAATAGTAACAAAGAGCCAGAATTTAATGGAAATAAAAATAAGCTGTTACACGATCCGATGATTTTATCCGTGTCCAACCTTGACAGTATCATGAGCATGCGACAATATTAGCGCAATGAAAGATATAATCGGGGGGCCAACAGATTTACCGCCGAATTTTCTAGAAGCATATCTAGTTGGTAATCAGAGGTTCCCGCAAGCAAATGCAGGACTTATGACGCTTGCTGGCAGCCATGCGATTGGCAAGATTTTGTCCGGGGCGCTTACGGTCGATCAATTTGCAGCCATGGACATATCAGTCGAACAGTTGCAAATTGTTGATTCTGCAGCTATCAGGGCACATCATAGATTCGGTATTCCTTGCCGTCCGGCACGATCTGCTAATGAAGCACAATCTGGCAATATGCATTACTACTCGCGAGAACGTCTTCATACGCTAGGAACAAGTTGGATTATGAGTTCACTGTGGATTGGCGCAGAATTTGCAGTTGCCCAGTTTCCCGACTATTTGCCTGCGTTGCCCGCAGGCGGTTCTGCAGACGACGATCGTAACGCAGCGATACTACAAGCTGCAAAATTCTTGCTTGATCGACGTCCAAATGACGAATTCCGGCCCGAAGCAAAATCACTGCTTGCAATGTGGCGAGCTGCAAGAGGGGCAGTTCACGGCGATCCATGCCGCGGTGAAGCACTCGCGCAGCGAAGAAGAATGACATTTATGTATGCTCATGCAGCGTCCGATACGATTTGGAGCGCGTCTCAAAAAAATGCCTTGGGAATTGTCGGCAGGCTAAGTCCCTTCGCATTAAACGCGGTCAGTTCCGAACTTACCGAGATTCGGGCAGCAACGGGTGTAACGATTGCGGACCAAGTCTTGCATGGATTTGTCAACAATTTGATGAGCGGATGCGGACAATTCCACCGTCCGGTATGCGTCGTCTAAAATTTGGTAGCGAAAATATCGCGGCGTTACTTTAGCTAGCGTTTGGTTCGACTTTGATTGATGGGCCCATTGAGGTCGTTACGTGAATGGATTTTACGTAAATACCTTTGATACTGGCTGGTTTATTTGACTTTACGCTTTTCAAGACCGCTTGTGCGTTATCTTGTAGCTGTTTAGCAGAAAAGCTGACTTTGCCAATGCTCAAATGTATGATGCCGGTGGTGTCAACACGGTATTCGACGCGGCCGGCTTTGGCTTCTTTAACGGCCTTTGCGACGTCTGCGGTGACCGTACCACTCTTCGGGTTTGGCATTAAGCCGCGCGGGCCAAGTATGCGGGCATATTTACCGAGCTTGGGCATCTGTGCTGGCGTTGCGATCAGGACGTCAAAATTAAGTTCGCCTTTTTCTAGCTGCTTAGTCAAAGTTTCGATTCCTGAAACATCAGCTTCGGCGACTTTACCATCGTCAAATACTGCGACACGGACGGATTTTCCAGTTCCAGCAGGCAGCACGAGGTTGTCGCGGATATTCTGGTCGGCGTGGCGCGGATCGACATTCAGATTGATATGTAATTCTACGCTGGCGTCAAATTTGGCAGGATTTGTCTTTTGCGCAAGCTCCAGAGCCTGATCCAATGAATAAACTTTGTCTTTTTCGATCAATTTAGCTGCGTCGCGGAATTTCTTGCCTTGACGCTCTAAGCGTGAGCGAGTCGGCTTGACAGTTTTTTTGGGCTTTTGCTCGCCTGCTTCTTCGGATGCATCTTCTGTACGATGTTTCTGATGTTCAATTTTCTCGGTTTTGGCTTCGGCTTCAGCTTGGCCCTTAGCGCTGCGCTTGCCTGCTTTTGCCGCTACTTTTTCTTCGGTTGTTTCGGCCAATGTTTCTTCAACAGCAGATTCGTCTGCAGCTTCTTCAACCGGAGCTGTTTCTACAACAAGCTCAGCTTCTTTAACTTCTTTATCTTTAGAATCGTCTTTGGCTGCCTTAGCCATACTGTCTCCTTTCGTGGTGCAAACCCCGCGCATCATAAGGCACGGGTCCCACAAAACTAATTAATAGTAGTTATTTTAACACATTAGAGATGAAATGCTAATAAATCTTTGTTATTTACATTCAATTTTGCAGTCCAACGCTATCGTATACCGAGGTAACGTTAGCGATTCCGAATACATATCGTGCCAAAATTGCTCTCTGCTCTGCCGGGTCAAGAAGCTCAAAGGCA
Organism: Saccharimonadales bacterium (SeqCode); assembly: GCA_035478715.1. Taxonomy (GTDB): domain Bacteria; phylum Patescibacteriota; class Saccharimonadia; order Saccharimonadales; family UBA4665; genus JAICLK01. Next base: position 378 of record DATIJK010000013.1, on the reverse strand, counting down.
CCGGTTTCAAAAACAGTGGCTGCTAATTCTGTTCGCTCCAATATACCGAGTGCACCGGTGTGCCGTGTTTTTGGTTGTTCAACTGTATATCCTTCGTTCTGTACAGTTGCTTGAGTCGCGTATTCAGCATGAACTGCTTGTGCTAGAAATATGCCAAAAATAAGTGAACTTCGAGTTTTGCCATCTGACTGCAAATAGAGTCTCGCTTGCTCCGCAAGCGTCATGCCTACATATTGGTGAGGTTGTTCGCCAGCAAAACCCATGTTCCCTCAATATTCGTACAAAACGTTAGAAATCTTACAGTAAAATTTACTATGCTGCTTCTTGGTTGTCAATGACTACTTGATCGTGTAAAGCCTCAATAACACGATCAGCCAC
>DATIJK010000012.1:0-13582 GCA_035478715.1 Saccharimonadales bacterium (SeqCode) | reverse complement strand
ACATTGACGGCAGATCGTTTTATGCTTGGGCAGACCATTTTGGGCTCAGCAGTCTGGTAGTTGCTCCGAGTGCTCGTGGGCATGGTCTTGGCGAATGGCTTGTTGCTGAAGCGTGCAGAGTGGCAATGGGAAAGGTATCGCTTGATCCTATTACGTATAGAACGACTGCCGGCAGGGCTGCTTTGGTCAGTGCAGTGGCGTCTCCTACTTCAAGAAACGCGTTTGAGAACCAAGGTTTTGCCCCGGCAGTTGATAGTGAAGTTGTCGAATCTCACCGAGATTTGACCAGCGCTCAAGACAGTGGAAAATTGGTGGTGAGCAAGGCCATGCATGTAACTGGTTGGTCAGCACGTTAGACGAAAACGATCATGAAACAATTTAAAATAACCATTTGGTATACTGCTAGGTAGATATGAAAGAGTATATTGAGGCGGCCATTGCTGGCGTATGCAAAGAATTGTTCGGTGTTGATGTCCGGGTTGATTTGACGCGGCCTGATGAACAATTCGGCGACTTTGCAACGAACGCTGCGCTGCAGCTTGCAAAGCAGGTGAACAAAAATCCGCGCGAAGTGGCTGAACAAATCGCTGATCATTTGAAAGCGCAACTTGGCGACAAGGTTGCTGAGGTCACAATCGCCGGGCCTGGGTTCATCAATATCAAATTGAGTGATTCAGCATTAGTTGAACTTGCAGAGACAAAACCCGACAAAAAGTATGATGGTAAACAGGTGGTTTCCGAGTATTCCGATCCAAGTGCTTTCAAAGTACTGCATGCCGGACATCTGTATACAAGCGTCGTCGGTGATGCTATTTCAAACTTGCTGGAAAATGCCGGTGGGAAAGTGCACCGGGTAAATTTCGGCGGCGACGTCGGGCGGCACGTAGCGATTACGATGTATGCGATCTTGCGTGATCTTGGCGGTGAACATCCTGAAAAGCTTGCTGAAATTCCAGATGACCAACACGCTGACTGGATGTCTGCGCGATACGTGGAAGGGAACACCGCGTTCGAGGACGATGATCAGGTAAAAGCCGAAGTCACGGAATTGAACAAACGACTGTACCATTTGTTCACGGATAATGACCACGACTCACCATTCGCGCAAATTTACTGGACATGCCGAAAGTGGAGCTACGATTATTTCGACGCATTTTATGCCCGTATCGGCAGCCACTTCGAGAAATACTATCCCGAAAGCGAAACAGCGCCAATCGGACTGGCTACCGTCAAAGAACAGCTTGCCAAAGGCGTATACCAGGAAAGTGACGGGGCTGTCATTTTTGACGGGGAAAAATACGGGTTGCACACGCGGGTATTCATCAATTCGCAAGGCTTGCCGACGTACGAAGCTAAAGATGTCGGGCTGATCATGAAGAAGTGGGATGACTACCATTTTGATTTTTCGCTTATCCTGACCGATAATGCGCAAGGCGATTATATGACGGTTGTGCTGAAAAGCATCGAACAATTCGCGCCGGAATTGGCAAATGCCACGAAACACCTGACGCACGGGCGGGTTAAATTGGCGGGCGGAGTAAAAATGAGTTCGCGCAAGGGCAATATCGTCCGGGCGGTTGATGTCCTCGACATTGCGGAGGAAGTTTATAAATCTACGATGGGGCGAGATGATGAGCAGGCGGTGCTTGGCGCGGTAAAATACGCATTTTTGAAGCAGAGGCTCGGGGCAGATATCATTTACGATCCGAAGGAATCGGTCAGCCTCGAAGGCAACAGCGGGCCATATGTCCAGTACGCCCATGCACGTGCACGGAGTATTCTTACTAAAGCTGAAACTGGTGATTCGAAGATTGAAAATCTCGGAGAAGGAGAACGCAGCTTACTTCGAAAGCTTTCCGAATACTCAGATGTGATCGACAAGGCAACGAACGAATTCATGCCGCATCACATCTGCACGTATCTGTACGAACTGGCGCAGGTATTCAACAGGTTTTACGAAAAGAACCGCGTGATCGGCGACGATCGCCAAGCCGTGCGGCTGCAACTCGTTTCGAGGTATGCGGATGTGCTCAAAAACGGACTGTCACTTCTCGGAATTTCAGCTCCTGATAAAATGTAATAAGGTAAAATTATGGTGGACAAAAAGAAATCCTCAGATCAAAACACGACGACCAAAACTGTCAATACGCCGGACGAGCAAAATCTGTCTGATAAAACACATGCCCAGTTGAAGCGCGAAACGCGCGCTCGGTTACGGCATCTGGATTCAGAATCTGCAGCTGAATTATTAGACGAAGTCCGCCGTCCGGTCGGCGGAACGATTCATAATTTCGCTGATTTTCTGAGGGAACACGCTATCGTCGGATTAGCGGTTGGTTTCGTGCTGGGTGCGCAGGTACAAGCGCTCGCTAACCAATTAATAAAAAGCTTTTTAGACCCGATGCTGCTTTTACTCACGGGAGACGATTTGACATCACGCCAATTCGTCTTAACCTTTAATGGGAATAAGCAGGCGTTTCATTGGGGAATGTTTGTATCTGCGTTGATAGATTTCTTGCTAGTAGTCGGAGTTTTGTACGTTATCATCAAAGTCCTGAAATTGGAAAAACTCGATAAGAAAAGTTAGGGGGCCAATATGGCACAAAAGTATTCAGACGAGGAGCTAAAGAAAAAGTTAACACCTGAACAATTTAAGGTGTTACGCGAAGCCGATACCGAAGCGCCATATACCGGTAAATTTTTGCATAATAAAGAGTCCGGGGAATATGTCTGTCCGGTATGTGGCAACGTGTTATTCGATAGTTCTACGAAATTCGAATCGGGCACTGGCTGGCCAAGTATTTATGACGTTGCAAGCAAAGGATCGGTAAAACTAGTCGATGATAACTCGGCTGGGATGCACAGGGTAGAGGTGCGCTGCGCAGTCTGCGACAGCCATTTAGGGCACGTGTTCAATGACGCACCGGGTGAACCGACAGGAATGCGGTATTGCATCAATTCAGCGGCACTCGACTTCAAAAAGAAATAATCTTTAACCTTGCGGAGCGTAGTATTTGTCGCCCCAGGCGGCCATTTGCTGCAGGACGGGGACTAGGTCGCGGCCTTTGTCGGTGAGGGTATATTCGGTGCGGGGCGGGACTTCGTGGAATGTTTGCTTGGTGATGATCTTACAGGATTCTAGTTCTACCATGCGTTGGGAAAGGGTACGGGGGCTGATGCCTGCCAAAGAGCGCTCTAATTCGCCAAAACGCTTTGGCCCGCTGTATAAATCACGCAGAATCAGGGCTGTCCATTTGTTGCCGACAATCTGCATTGCACTGGCGATACAGCCTTCTTTTTTCTCTAATTTGACCGGTTGATGCTGAGTTGTAGATTTCATACTTTACAAAGTATAGTATTGGGCTTTATACTAATAATCATCAATACTTCACAAAGTATAGCATATATTTCGAAAGGATAAAAGAGATGAGAACTGTTAAATACAGCACATGCATAAGCGCAAAGGATCGTTGCAGAAGCATTGAATAAAATTTCACACAATTAATTAGAAATTAGAAGGAATTAAAAAATGAAAGTAGCAGTAATTATAGGTGCCGTCAGGGAGGGCCGAAAAACTCCCAGGCAAGCACAATGGGTAATGAAAACCTTGAAAGATATGAAAGATGTACATCTTGAACTCGTTGATTTAAAGGATTACCCCATGCCAATTTTTAACGAAGCGGTGAGTCCGCGGTATAACCCGAATCGCAAGCCGGTACCGCCAGCTCGAAAATGGCTGGAAAAGCTCGCAGAATTTGACGCATACGTTTTTGTGACTCCGGAGTATAACCACTCCATTCCAGGTGCACTTAAGAATGCATTCGACTACATCGATTGGCAATTGCAGCACAAACCCGCAGCGGTCGTTTCGCATGGTTCGGCTGGTGGCGCCCGGGCAGAGGTGGCATTAAAAGAGATAATCTCTGAAAGCCGCGGCATACCGATGTCTACAGTGCCTGGGGTTGCGATGGTTGGGATGAATGAAAGAATCGACGAAGATGGAAATCTTTCAGCCGCCGACAAGGCGAACCCTTACGGTCCGCAAACAGCGCTTGAATCGTTGCTCGCTGAGCTCAAATGGTACAGCGACGCGCTGGCGACAGCTCGCAAAACGTAATTGGGATAGATATGCGATATTTCGCTGTTAGGAGGTAAAAATTGTATGGATTTCCAGTAAAAATCGGGCCGTAATAAATTATCATGGATGTTTTAACCAGTAGAACACGTATCCAATGATAGGGGGAAATAAGATGAAAATAGCAGTGATTTTGGGAACAAATTGTGACAATCGGTTGAGTGAACAGTTAGCGCAAGGGGTCGCAGAAGAGGCAGGTGGTATGGAGGGTACCAACGTCGATTTGATAGATTTGAAAGAATACTCGTTGTCGATTTTCGACGATGCAGCGAGTTCGTGTCCTTACCAGAGTAAGCATGCGACCAGAACGGCGCAGGAATGGCTCGATAAGATCGAAAAAGCTGACGCATATGTGTTCGTTACACCCGATATTGACCATACGATTCCCAGCGTTCTCAAAAACGCGTTTGATTACGTTACGCGGGAAATGGATGAAAAGCCGGCTGCAATTGTTAGTTACGGTGGTGTCGGCGGGTCTAAAGCGGTAGCGCGTATGAAAGACGCTATCGGTGAATTGCGAGCTGTACCAATTCCTGCCCATGTCGCAATTTCCGACGTAGATGATACCGTGAACGACTCCGAAAGTCTCGCTACTCAAATCATCGAGCATGAACTCGATCAACATGCCGCAATGAAACGTATGCTCAGAGAATTACGACGTTATCGGGATGTCCTGACCGCCACAGGCGCATACGCATAAGAATTGAGAGACTTGTGTGTGAACTCCGGTCAAGTTGCGACCGGAGTTTCGTTTTGAGCGTAACAGATATATAATTGCATGGAATGATAGACAAACACGCGAAACCTACCAAATTGCTTTGGATGGATTTAGAGATGACCGGATTGGATTCGGCCAAAGATGTGATTCTGGAAGTGGCTGTTGAAGTTACGGACTTCAACTTCAAGACACTTGCGAGTTACGAGGCGGTCATCCATCAGTCGCATCGGGCACTTAAGCACGCCAATGAGTGGGCAAAAGCGCAGCACGCCAAAAGCGGTCTGACCGAACGGGTCAAAACGCAGGGAAGACCCGAAAAAGACGTCATCCACGAGCTGATCGGTTTTATCAAAGCGGAATTTGGTGACGAACCGGCAATCCTGGCAGGCAATTCAATCCATAACGATCGGCAGTTCATCAAACGCTGGTGGCCGGAAGTCGACACGTTGCTACATTACCGGATGCTAGATGTTACGTCGCTGAAAATCTACATGATGGGCCGGTATGGTGTCGAATACGAAAAGAAAGAAGTCCACCGGGCATTTGATGACATACAAGCATCGATAGCAGAGTGGCAATACTATCTTGAATGGTTGAAGAAACATCGCGATGAGTAATTCGCAAATACTCGAAAAAACGCGCGCGTTCGTTCGGGAAAATATGAAAGGCGACGGTGTCGTGCACAATTGGTGGCATATCGTCCGCGTCGTCGAAATTGCTAAAAAGATAGCTCGCAAAGAAGGTGCGGATTTGTTCGTCGTAGAATTAGGCGCCTTGCTGCACGATATCGCAGACTGGAAGTTTACCGATGGCGATACGTCAATCGGCCCGCGCATGACCAAAGAATGGCTTGAATCATTAAAGGTTGACGAGCAAGTTATCGAAAATGTCGTAGAAATCGTTGAGCACATTTCGTTTCGGGGCGGCACCAATAAGCACGTTTTAAGCACATTAGAAGGGAAGATTGTGCAGGATGCCGACCGGATGGATGCGATTGGCGCCATCGGCATTGCCAAAACGTTCGCGTACAGCGGTGTACATAAAAGGCAAATTTACGACCCGGACAACCCGCCGAAAAAGTATAAAAATTTTGATGAATTCCGTTCAAAAATGCACGATACAAGCACAATCAATCATTTTCATGAAAAATTGCTTTTGCTGAAAGACAAGATGAACACAAAAACCGGACGGGCCATGGCGGAGCACCGGCACAAATACATGGAACAATTTCTAGAAGAGTTTTATGCGGAATGGGACGGCAAATATTAGACTTGAACAGTTGCAGTGAAATCGACTAACAGATAAGATTTACAAATGATCTCATTCCACATCTCCAATACGGCCAAAAATCCACCTCGGCGGCTGCAAACTTCGCCAGCCATCCTCAACATAACTTCAGTTATGCCTGCGGTGTCTGTCGTAGTTTTCGCTCACCGATCTGAATTTTTGCCTCGAAAGCGAGATGTGAAATGAGTTCAATGGACCATAAGACTGTCGAAAATTATTTGTTGAGTATGCCGAATGCTGAGCTCGATTATCCGTTTGGCGAAGGCGTAGCGGTGTATAAAGCCGGCGGCAAGATGTTCGCGTTGATCTCCGAAGGGAAAGACCCAGTGCAAATCAGCTTGAAATGTGACCCGAAATTAGCAATTACTTTGCGCGAAAAATACGAAAGCGTCATGCCAGGCTATCATCTGAACAAAAAACATTGGAACACGATCGTACTCACCGGACAACTTACCTGGGATGAAGTTCAGGATCTGATCCGCCATTCGTATATTTTAGTAACCGAAAAATAATATCAATCTAAAACGTTATTTGATGCTGTAAATTACTGGTCAGGATCGCCCAGTTGTTTCAGCAACAGGACTGTGTCGTTGAAGTCGTCGTTGAGCAGCTGCTTTTCTTCGTTGATTTTGGCGCCAGCATACGCCGTTTTTAGGGCGTTTTGGTAGTTCGTCAGGTCTGTGCGCATGACGCCCTTGAACGTTGAATCGAAATTGCTGGCGGCGACGGCATTTTTAAGCGTCAAATCTGTCTGAGGGTCGTGCTTTAATGCCAGTATCTTGGGGTTGATCTTACCGCCGTGGGCACCTATGAATACAAACAGCGCATGCTGCTCGCTCGCTACGCTCAGGCTGACGCTTTGTGCAAAATTCTTTGTAGCCGGCGAGCTCTGGAGTGAGCCGGTCTGGCTCGCCTGGCTAGCAACGCGGACAAGTTCTGTCTGGTACTGGGCGACCGCAATAATATTGGGTTTGTTGTTATCGCCGCCCAAAAGCGATGCGATGATCCAAAATATAATTACCAGAATAAACAGTCCGCCGACCACGAACAGCAGGCGGTTTACCATTGAGGAGCCGCCGAATTTACTAACCGGATTGGGTTTGGGCGCCTGTCCCGGATTCATGAAAAAATCATATTCCGAACCAGGGCGCGGCGGTTGATAGGGTTGTTGCGGATTCATGTTTCTAAGCTTAATCTTACCGAATTTCAGCCGGATTCGCCACCTGCAGATACCGGTGCACCCCTTGCTACTTTAAACTTTCTACTTGATACTTATTGCTATGGACGCTGTTGAGGAGATTAAAAGTAGGCTAGCTATCGAAGATGTGATCGGCGAGTACGTGCAATTGAAACGCACGGGCAGGAACTGGAAGGGATTGAGCCCCTGGACTAGCGAGCGCAGCCCGAGCTTCGTGGTCAGCCCCGAGAAACAGATCTGGCATGATTTTTCTTCGGGCAAGGGTGGCGATATGTTCAGCTTTGTGATGGAAGTGGAGGGGATGGATTTCCGCCAGGCGTTGGAATTGTTGGCGCGCAAAGCCGGCGTGGATCTGGAGCAATACCGCGGCACTAACGCACCTGGAAATGCCAAACAGAAAGAGCGGCTGTATGAGGTGCTGGAATACGCCACACTGTTTTATCAGGCTCAGTTGAAGGCTAACCAATCAGTACTCGAATATTTGTTGAAAAAGCGGCAGTTTACCAAAGAAACCGTACTTGGTTGGCGGCTCGGATATTCGCCGAATACCGGTACGGCACTCGCGACGTTTCTGAAAAACAAGCGATTTAGCGATAAGGAAATCCAAGAAGCTGGGTTAAGCGCACGGTCGTATCGCGGCAGGTCCCAGGATATGTTCCGCGGACGGGTGATGATCCCGCTGGCCGACCAACAGGGCAGAGTTATCGGCTTCACGGCTCGTCTGTTGCAGGATGATCAGAATGCGCCAAAATATATCAATACACCGCAGACTATCTTATACGACAAATCCCGGCACGTGTTCGGGCTGCATCTGGCCAAAGAAGCTATCCGTAAAAAGAAATACGCGGTTATCACCGAAGGTAATCTGGATGTGATAATGAGCCACCAAGCCGGCGTCAGGCAGGTGGTAGCAACAGCGGGAACCGCGCTGACCGAACAGCAGTTAAAGGCGCTGAACCGATTTACGCCTGACATTCGCCTGAGTTTCGACGCGGACCGTGCCGGCGTCAATGCGACGGAACGGGCAATTCCAATCGCCAGCAAGGTCGGCGTTTCATTGAGCGTCATCGATATACCAAGCGGTAAAGATCCAGACGAATTAATCAAACAAGACTCGAAAATTTGGCAGGAAATCATCGGCAAGCCGAAGTATGCATTGGACTGGCTGGTCGATCGATATGCTAGTGAAATCGATCTGAAAAGCGCCAAAGGCAAACGTGAATTCAGTGATATCCTGCTGCCGATAGTTCAGCAATTAGACGACAGCGTCGAACAGGATCACTATCTGAACAAAATTGCCGATATGATAGACGTCAGCAGGGGCGCCTTGAATTCAAAATTTCAAAAAACAGAATCGTCAACAACTGTTCGCCGCAAAAAAATTGTCGAACCGGCGCATAAGATGGATAAGCTGGCGATTGAAAATGCTAAGATGCAGAACCACTATTTAGCAATCTTACTCAAAAATCCGAATATGCGTACGAATCTAGAGCAAATGAACAAAGATATGTTCATGGACCGTCGCGCCAAAGAATTGTTCGAAATTCTAAAATCGGACCACGGCTTTAGCGGCGGACCGTCTGACTTGCCGCAGGGAGTGCAAAGTTTGCAGGAATATGGTACAATTTTACTATTACAATACGAGGAGCTGTACCAGGGACTCGAGGAACTGGAGCTCAAACTCGAAACCGACCGATTACGCACAAGGATCATTGAGCGATTCGTAAAACACGAAAAACAAAATCTGATTGAACAAATGGGCACTTCTGACGACGGCGCTACGCAAGCGTTGCTGGAGCGCGCAAAACAATTAGATACATTATTACTTCAAGCAAAGGGGGGCAGGAATGGCTGACGATAAGATGCAAGATAACGAACAAGCTAAAAAAGATTTATTTGAAAAAGCTAAAAAAGCCGGCAAAATCAGCCAGCAGGATATTTTCGCACAGATTTCGGATACGCCGGAAAACGCGGAAGTGCTCGATGCGCTTTATACCGATTTGGCAGACGCCAGTATTGATATTGTCGGCAGCGAAGACGAAGAGCCGGAACCGGTCGGCGCAGTCGAATTAAGCGACGAGTGGGCCGAAGATGAAGAGGAAGTCACCGTAACAGAAAGCGTATACGACGAAGACATTTCCGATGACTCCGTCCGTCTATATCTTCGTGAAATCGGTAAGATCCCATTGCTATCGGCCGAAGAGGAACTGGAATTAGCTAAGCGTGTCGTGGCTGGCGACAAGAGGGCCAAGGACAAGATGGCCGAAGCCAATATGCGTCTGGTCGTATCGATCGCCAAACGTTACGTGGGCCGTGGGCTTGATTTGCTCGATCTGATCCAAGAAGGCAACACCGGCCTGCTCCGCGCGGTCGAAAAATTCGACCCTGACAAAGGCTTCAAGTTTAGTACGTACGCTACGTGGTGGATCCGCCAAGCGATTACGCGTGCGATAGCCGATCAGGCTCGGACAATTCGTATTCCCGTGCATATGGTAGAAACAATTAACAAATTACTTCGAACGCAACGTCGTTTGACACAGGAATTGAATCGCGAACCGACCAATGAAGAAATCGCTGCAGCCATGGAAATCGATGTCGACAAGGTCGAACACATCATGAAGATCAAGCAGGACATATCATCGCTCGATGCATCAATCCGTGATGACGAAGACGACTCAGTATTAGCCGATTTTATCGAAGACGAAGACACGATCAGTCCGGAAGATTCCGCGACCAGCCAGCTACTGAAAGAGCAGGTGAAGCAGGTTTTGAGTGCCTTATCCGAACGTGAGCAAAAAATCATCAAACTTCGCTTTGGTCTGGAAGACGGCAAACAGCACACATTAGAAGAAGTCGGCCAAGAATTCAGTGTCACCCGCGAACGCATCCGCCAGATCGAAGCCAAAGCATTGGCAAAACTACGCAAACACAAAGACGCTAAAAAACTCCACGATTACATTAAATAAGTTGTCAAAAAACTACTTTAAGCGTAAAAAATAATCAGATGGAAGATATAAAAATCGTTGGAATCGGCGGTGCGGTGCGCAGCGGCAAGGATACCTTGGCTGAGTTGTTTATAAAAGATGGGTATTTCGGCGTGTCCTTCGGCGACATTAATCGTCAATTTTCTCGCGAGCGGCACAAAGACAAGCCTGACCCCATATCAGTTGCGAATATGACCGAAACAGGTAATTGGTTGAGGGAAACCCGGGGTGCGGACGTGATTCTGAAAGAAGCATTGCGCCAGTTTAACGAAAAACGGGCTGCAGGTGGAAATTTCAAAGGTTTGGTTTTGTGGAGTATCCGCGCACCAGCAGAAGTCGACTGGATTCTTTCCAAAGGCGGGGAATTGATCTGGGTAGAAGCTAGCGAAGAAGTCCGCTACAAACGCGATGTTTCAAATAGGCGCGAAGGCGAATCCCCAATATCTTTTGAAGAATTCAAACGCCAAGAAGCCCTGCAGTGGAAGCCCCAACCCGGCGCCTCGGTAGCAGCCCAAATGGACCTGTCATACGTAAAAAGCCACGCCACGAAAACTTTTATCAACAACGAAGACAATTTAGATGCGTTTTTAAAAAAGGCAAAAGACGTTATTGATTCGACGGGGCAGTAATCTATAACTAACCCATCTTTGACCCAATGGCATATCTGTGGTACTGTTTTGTCTAAATTCAATTGATTGGAGGATTGCCATGGGAATCGGAGAATTATCTAGTGCGGCTAGCCAAGGACCGCGGCAATACGCGGAAATACTCGTATCTCAATATGCTCAAATTCTAGAGCAAGCGGTCGCGATTGCAGCGCCAGATAGGGCAGGCGAAAGTCCGCTGGACGTTTTTCCAGAGCGTACGACTCCCCGGGATCAAGCACCAACACCCGAATGGGATGCAGGGCAAGAAGCGGAATTGCGCGGGCTGATCGCTGAATTCGGGTATGGCCGTGAGGGCGACCGTACAATTTCTGAGTTGGGTGTGCAAGAGGCGCATGTAATCATTCAGGCAGGACAACCTCACAAGATCATGGCTGAAGTGGGGGTAGTTCTCGAAGATGAAAATACAAATCCAAAGTCGTTCATATTTTGCGGTAATCCCAGCCGTAAAATCGTAAATGTTGGCGAGCAACAGAGTGCTCAGAAACAACTTGGGTTTGTCCCCGAAAATGAATATGTGGTAGCGCGTGCCATAGCAGTACAGATGCCAGGGTTCAGGCGAAATGCAGCCGGCGATCAGGTCTTGGCTGTCTCGTACGACATGGAAGATGGTTTCGCTGTTAGCGATAACGAATCAGGGCAATTTACGCTAATTGGATTTGTGGGTGACGGAATCGAGTCAAAACCAGTAATCATGTTCCGTGTGGATCAAGCCGAACGACATGATGAAAGTAAAGGTGGCATGGTCCCTGTTCGACCTGAACCGGCTGATACCATGAATATTATCAGCGATGCCGAATCGTTATTCGGTGATCCAGACACTCCCTTGGCCTTTGTCACAAGTGCAACGTACCAGGCTTCGACAGAAATTGAAGCGGTTCGTGCAAGTCTTACCTCAAACAGAGTAATATGTTTGCCGACCTATGGTACTGCCGGTTGGCGGCAGTTAAAGGCGAATCGCAACCAGCTCCAGCTCCGTTGAATCAAATACCCGGTGAACTACACGCGGCAGCTTATAGTGTTGCAAGGCTTGCCGCAGAGTTAGAGCAAGCAGCTTAATTACCTGAATTTGATGCATGCATGTTACGGTGGATAGTTTTGGCTGAGTGATTTTCTAGCAGTGTCTTTCGATTATGTTTGCGACTGTATCGCTGGAACAGGCGAATTGCTAAGTATAGCAATGCTGCCAGGATGGCGTAGAACCAATCGCTCCAACTCAATGGGGCGGCATGGAAGTATGGTTGGATTAGCGGGTTGTAAATTATGTTTAGGATGCAGAATAGTGATATGGCGAAGGCGCCGAGTAATTTTTTGTTACTCCAAAGATAGCGGCTGAAGAAACTTTCGTGCGCATCGCTGCGTACTAGCATCAGGTTCATGAACTGGCACAGTACTATTGTTAAATACGTTAAAATCGTCGCACTGAAATATAGTTTAGAATCCGGGTTCGCATTGACGATTGGTGCGTCGTGGCGAACGAAAAAGAACAAAAAATTGAGATAGGCGAGTGCGGCGCTGAGCAAACCGAAACCTGCGAATTCGGAGACGGTTCTCCAGTTGATGATGTGGTCTTTGATCCTACGCGGCTTGTCGTGCATTAGTTCGCGCTGTGCATCATCCCAACCCAGGGCAGTAATCGGCGCGATTTGTGCGACGACATCAATTGCCAGGATCTGGATCGCGGTGATTGCCATTGGGATGTGAAAAAACGCATTTCCGGCGAGACTTGCCAAAACAGCGATCAGCTCGCCAGCGTTATCGGTCAGTGCGCAGCGGGCGGCTTTGCGGATATTCTGATAAGTCAACCGGCCTTGTTGGACTGCTCGGACAAGGGTATCGAAACTGTCATCAAGCAGGATGATTTCGGCAGCGTCTTTGGCAACATCCGTACCGGTCCTACCCATTGCTACACCTATATCGGCGCGTTTCAATGCTGGCGCGTCGTTGATACCGTCGCCAGTGACCGCAACGACCTGGCCGTTCTGTTTGGCGATTTCAACTATGCGAAGTTTGTCCTCGGGTGCTACGCGGCTGAATACTGTGCCGCCGCGATCCAAAAATTGTAGGATCTGCGAATCGGTAAGCTTTGGCAGGTCTTCACCCATCACGATGGTGATATTTTTTTCGGGTGCGAGTTTAGCTTTGCGCGCGATCGCTTCCGCCGTAGTGGGGAAGTCGCCAGTGACAATCGTTACTTTGATGTGGGCTTCGCGGGCTGCCAGCATCGCATCGGGTACTTGTTCGCGCAGCGGGTCAAGCTCTGATACGATGCCCAGGAACGTCAATTTTTGTTCGACGTCTTCTAAGTGCATCGTTTTTTTATCGAATTTCGGCAGTTCACGGTATGCGAAAGCCAGATTCCGCATGGCCTGGCTAGCTAGCCGTTCGTTGTAAGCGCTGTAGTACGCTCGATCGGCGTCTTTCAGGTTGCGTTCTTTATCGCCGTCGCGCATTTTTGTACTCAACGCCAATACACTCTCTGCAGCGCCTTTGACGAACACATAAATTTTACCTTGCCCTGAGCTTGTCGATGGGCCGTCATATTCGCGGACGGAACTCATGCGTTTGCGGGCTGAGTCAAATTGAAACTCTTTC
>DATIJK010000011.1:0-10779 GCA_035478715.1 Saccharimonadales bacterium (SeqCode) | reverse complement strand
TTAGAAATCGTCGGCGCTTCGTTCCGGCATCTGAGCAATGCGGTCTTGCATGACGTACGCAAGGATCAGTGCGAATGGAAAGAACAGGATGCTGAGCAGGAAGAAGCCGATAAAGCTGTAGCCTTTGCGTTGTGCAACCCGTGCCGGCCAAAATGCTATGGCTATCCAAATGACAGCCCATAAGATTAGACCTAACAAAACCATAGCACCCCCTGCGTTTAGTATTACTACTTTCTCACATAGTACACACGGCGGTCAATACACACGGAAATAATCACGCTTACGCTAAAAAATATTTGGTTTTTGTTGTATATTTCATCACAAATTATCCTGGAAACAAAAATTATTTCCTATGGCCTGGAATTTGTGTCAAAATTGAAATGTAACTAATCAAATGGAGGATAACATATGGCAGACAATGACACTTCAAAACAGACTGATGAACAGCAAAACGGTGGCGTTGACATAGCATTTGTAGTCGCGCTATTCGATGATGTAAGTAGCGCAAAAGCGGCGTATAAGGACATGCGTGATTTAGCACGCGAGGGATTTTTCCAAATTGAATCTGCTGCGTATTTAGAAAAGACCGACCGCAGCAAAGTCAAAGTACATGAATTTAAAGACTGGCGCGGGGGTCAGGGTGCATTGGCTGGCGGTGGTGCAGGCTTGTTGGTTGGGTTGATTGGCGGTGCTGTTCTATTGCCAGTTGGTATTGGGGCGCTAGTCGGCGGAATATTGGCGAAAGTGCATGATACCGGATTCAATGATAAAAATCTTGGTAAATTAGCAGACGCACTTCCGGCCGGTACATCAGCATTAGTCGCGATCGTAGAAGACGAATATACCGAGCCTGTCGAAGAAGAAATGAAGAAAACCGGCGGCAAAAAAGTCCACAGCGGCCCAGTACCGAAAAGCGCCCTTTCAGCCGCAGAAGCCGAATCCAACTCTAAGAAAAAATAAATTAAGTCTGTTACAGCCAGGCATTCCTCGTTTGTGCGTAGTTTGTGTTTTCTTCTTGAGGAACGCAGTAAGCGGTATGTTACATACCGCGTCGAGTACCGCAAAGAAAAAACTCAAAATACGCCAAACGGGAATGTCTGGCCTATTTCATGGGCCAGTCGTAATTGGGGAAGTCGTCTAACTTAAGATCTTCCTCTTTAACCCCGCTAGCTACCAATAAATCTTTAAAGCTATTAACCATCGGCTCTGGGCCAGAAATATAATACAGCGGATCTTTAAAGTGCTCGGCTGCGAATTTTATATCATCGATATCGATATGTCTTGGATCGGTGAAATAATCTACTGTTAAATTCTGCTGTTTTTTTGCGACTGCATCAATTTGGTCCCGAAAAACAAATTGATCGTTCCGGTTCGCATATAGCATGTGTGCTTTAAAATCGGCGTTGTCATGGTCCAGCTGCAAGAGCATTGCCCGATACGGAGTAATTCCAATTCCGCCTGCAATTAATATTGCCGGGCGCGAAACGTCGAAAGTAAAGTCGCCGCTTGGTTTGCCGGCTTCAATAGTATCGCCTGGCCCAAGCGTCCGTAATTTAGCTTTGAACGAGCTGCCGTCATTCAGGGTAAATCGGGTAGTGATACGCGGCTTTTGCTCGTAAGGCGGTGCGGCAATGGTGAACCAACGGGTTGTGCCGCGATCGTCCGGATTGTCATGGGGCAAATTGTATTTGATGTATTGGCCGGCGACCCATTCAACCGGTTCTTCGGGTTCCCAAACAAACGTATTGACGATTCCTTCGGCTTCGCTGATTCTTTCTACGAGTTTAAATTTCACTAATAATAACCTTCCGTCCTAATCCGCTGCCTGGAATTTCTTATCTTCTTCTTTGACTTTGCTGTTCCAGGTATCCACGATGTTTTTTATCGCTTGTTCGGTCGTAATACCTTTAGCAGCATCAGAAGTAACCGATTTTTTAATATTGTCTACGATCAGATTCTTTTCTGGCTCGCCCATGTCGTCGTATGGGCGGCCGCAGCCGCATTGTAAGCACATATCTATACCCCTTAAGTTGGTCAAACTAATAAATTATTGGTCACACAAATAAAACATGTGACAATAATCACAGTATACAATATTTTCTTAAATTAGCTGCCGTATTTTGTAATGAATTGTTCAACGAGATCTCGAGCGGTTCTGTCTTCAATCTGTTTTGGCGGATGTTTCTGAAAGTATGCCGCCGGTTCGATAATGGCGCCTTTCAATTTGTTATCGAGCGCTAATTTTAGGCAGCGGATGGAGTCAATGGCCACACCGGCGCTGTTGGGTGAATCTTCTACATCAAGACGGATTTCCAGGTTCATCGGCACGTCGCCGAAGTGACGGCTTTCGATCCGGATAAATCCTAACTTACGATCTTTGAGCCATGGCACATAGTCGGACGGGCCGATGTGGACGTCTTCGGGTGCAATTTTGTTGCCGCGCTGCTCTATGAGTGATGTAACGGCTTCGGTCTTGCTGATTTTTTTCCACTTGCCGCGCGAGCGGTCAATGAGATTCAAGAAATCAGTGTTGCCGCCGTTATTCAGCTGGTATGTGCGGTCGATTTTCATGCCGCGATCCTGGAACATTGTAACTAACGTACGGTGAGTAATGGTTGATCCTACCTGAGCTTTTATATCGTCGCCAATTACCGGCAGGCCGGCTTTTTCAAACTTCTTTGCCCAAACTGGATTGGATGCGATGAACACCGGGATACAGTTCACAAAGCCACAGCCAGCGTCGATGGCGGCTTGGGCGTAAAATTCGGTGGCTTCCTGCGAACCGACCGGTAAATAGTTGATGACCGCTTCGGCACCGCTGTCTTTGAGTACTTTCACGACGTCAACAGGTTTGTCACTGTCATCTACCGGTACCAGCGGTGCAGTGGTTTCGTTGACTCCGTCCATACGCGGACCGCGTGATACATTAACGCCGAGTTTAGGCACCTTCGCGAATAGTGCGGTATTATTCGGTTCGGCATAAATTGCCTCGGCGACATCTAAGCCGACTTTGTTTTTGTTGACGTCAAACGCTGCCACGACTTCAATATCGCGGATATGATAACCTCCGAAACGGACGTGCATCAAGCCAGGTACGAATTCGTCATCTTTTGCATCTTTATAATAGTGGATACCTTGGATTAAAGACGAGGCGCAGTTACCGACACCTACAATAGCTACTTTGATTTTCTTGTCGCTCATATAAACGTTACCTATTTAGTTGGTATCATCCTACTTAAAACTTTAATATAAATCTAATATATAAAATCTATAAAAATATAATAATAAGTTATATAATCTAATGCCATGGAAGAGAGACTCCGCAAATTTGCAGCCTTAGTTGATGCAGGTAGTTACACGAAAGCGTCGCACCAACTGCATATTTCACAACCGGCACTATCTGCAGCCATCAATAAACTAGAACGCGAATTGAAAGCCGACCTGCTAGTTCATGGCAGCCGTGCATTAAAGCTGACGAAAGCTGGAAAACTGACATATGATAGCGCCAAAGAATTGAATATTGTTACGAGCAATCTGACCACAAGAATTTCCGAGCTGATGCACAATAGCCCTCAATTGACGATCGGTATGATCGACAGCGTCGCCAGTATTTTGTTCGCATCGAACGTCGCAGTCGATGAACTTGATCCGGAAACGAAGTTGGCAGTGGTGGTCAATAACTCGAGGTATCTTGCGGGTGCTGTAGAAAAAGATGAGATCGATATCGCGTTCATTTCAGGCAAACCGGCTGATAGCGGCAGTAAATTTATTATCGAGCATGTTGCGAAAGAACCGATGGTGCTTGTCTGTAATAGCAGCGAAGTTGCGAATATTGATAAATCATTAGAAAAAGGCGAACTGCCTGGCTTTATAAGCTACGATCAAGCGTCGGCTACCTTTAGGATTATCGACGATGCACTTAAAAAATATGGCATACAAGTGTCGTCAAAATATACTTCTAACAGCCCAGCGGTAGCTTTGCAACTGGTGCTGCTGCAAAGATGCGTCGCTGTATTGCCATATGTATTGGTCAAGTATTACATCGATAATGGGCAACTAGCACTTATTGGCAACGAGCGGCCGGTTATCATCGAGCGGCCTATAAATATGCTTAAACGGCGGGGCAAGTTGCCGCTATCCGCTGCGACGGCAATATCCAGGAAGCTCGGCCAGCTGATGGAAGCGTACAACAAAGACATAAACCGTTACGTCTAGACTGCCGAATTCGGCAGGTGCTGCAGTATACTATAAGGCAATGGCGCAAGTTTCTCACGACAGCGAAACACCTGCGGTCGGCCAACAGGTCATCGTAGCGTGTGCGCTGATACATCACAATTTCGATGGTGTCGAAAAAGTATTTCTAGCCCAACGGGCGATGACCAAAAAGTTTTATCCCGGTGTATTTGAAATTCCTGGCGGTCATATTGATTTCGGCGAAGATATAGTCGAAGGTTTAAAAAGGGAAATCCGCGAAGAACTGGGGAAAGATATCATCGTCGGCGACGCTTTCAGTGCGTTCACGTACATGAACGATATAAAGGGCGCGCATGCTATTGAAGTTACATTTTTCGCAAAGTTTGTTGGCGCAATTGACGATATTAAAATCAATCCGGATGATCATAGTGACTGGGGATGGTTTACTGCGTGGGACGAGTCGAAATTCATGGTCAATCGGAATCCCGACGATCCGGAACCCGCTGTCGTCCGGCATGGGCTCGCATTACTGAACGGCAAAAAGTTGGATTTCTAATCAGTTCTGAAGTAAATGTTCGACTAGGCCGATCGGGTAGAGCGAACCTGTAACAAGTAACACGGGTTCGGGGCTGTTTAGAAGCTTTTTAACCGCGTCGGAAAGCCGTGGCTCGATTTCATAGTTAGCACCTATATTTTGAAGATATGCTGCGATAGCGTCAGCGGGCATGCTTTTTTTGGGCATATCATCCGCGCCCAAATCAAATGACGTGGCAATAATATGCGTAACATAAGGTTTTAATTCATCCAGTGCATGTTGCCAGCGTTCGTCGCGGTTCTGTACAAACGATACAAGTGCGGCAACCGGCTTGTCCGGATATTTTGCCTGCATACTATCAATCAATGCTGCCATTTTTTGGCCGTTATGCGCACCGTCAAGAACCAATGTTTTTCCCTTGTAATCAATGATTTGCATGCGGCCCGGCACCTGGAATTTTGCCGCCTTGGCAAGTTGGTCGTTGCTCAATGATCCATGGCCGTCACGCTGCAAAACGAAATCGACAGCCTGTTCGGCCAGGTAAAAGTTACGTTGCTGAAATTTTGGTAATTCAGAAAGTTCGGGCTGAATTTGTTCTGGTGCGTGTAACTCATGCAATTGGGCTGTTTTCTGGTGGCACACCGCCCTGATCACATCAGATATTTCAGTTGCTTGAATATAGGTGAATACATGGTTCCCTGGCATGATGATGCCGGCTTTTTGGGTAGCGATTTCGTGCAGAGTATTGCCAAGTATATTCGTGTGATCGTAGCCGATGTCTGTGATAATACTAATCTTGTCTTCACGTGCTATCACGTTCGTCCCATCAATCAGACCGCCGAGCCCGACTTCAATAACTGCATAATCAACGTTTTGGCGCACAAACTCCGTGAATGCGAATGCTATCATCAACTCAAAATATGACGGTGTTATCGCACTCGCATTTACTTTGTCGATAAAAGTCCCTAATGATTCGCAAAAATCATTTTCGGGCATCGGAACATTATTGATCTGCACTCGTTCGTTTATATCGACTACGTGCGGAGAAACCGTCAAACCGACTTTACAACCGGCCGCACTCAAAAGCGCGCTCGCGTAATAAGATGTAGAAGATTTGCCTGAGGTGCCCGCGACATGGATGATTTTCAGTTTTTCCTGCGGGTTGCCAAGATACTCGACAAGCTGCCGCATGCGGTCCAATGTGTAAGTATTAGATCCGGGCTGGTTATAAAACTTTTTAAGCTCGTCGCGAGCATCTTCGAAATTCCTGATGACTGGCATGGATTATATCTTACAGTAATCTGTTAAATTGAGGTATACTGTTATTGCTCAATTACCAAAAGGGAAAAAGAGCAACCCGAGCAAAAATCGCACTTTTTGCCCGGCGCGATGAGAAAAAACCGTAGGTTTTGTCTCATTTTATTAGCGCCCGTAGCTCAGCGGATTAGAGCACCTGTCTTCGGAACAGGGGGTCGGCGGTTCGAATCCGTCCGGGCGTACCATTTTACGTGCCACAATTGTATGCAGCTGATTTTATAAACTCAATGTATACTTGCCCCATGATTACTTGTACATTCGAAAATGGAAACCAAAATAGTCTACGCCATGTTACGGTGGGCTGTATTGTTATTAAAGACGGCAAGATCTTGTTGGCTAAGCGCAGTAAAGGATTACTGGAAGCGGGCAAATGGAACTTATTGGGCGGCTATGCTAATCGTGATGAAACTACAATGGAAACCGGTGTACGCGAAACGTTAGAAGAATCAGGCTGGTCGGTAAAAAACCTACAACTTTTGCGCGTTAATGATAACCCCGACCGTCCACATGAAGATCGCCAAAATATAGATTTCATTTATATTGCCGATGCCGTAAAAGAAGTTGGAAAAAAAGACTGGGAAAGTGAAGCTTTGCAGTGGTTTCCGCTAGATTCACTCCCACCAATAGATCAAATGGCATTCGACCATCTGGATAGCATCGAGCTATACAAAAAATATTTGAAATCGCCTTTCCATCTTCCCGTAATAGGCAAAATCGACAAATAAAAAAATCGAATCAGTCCGATCGTACTAAGCTTAAGCAATATGGACTTTGCTTTTTTTATTGATTACAATGTTGTCAAAGATTTCTATGCTAAGTCTGATAAAAATTATATTACTAGTAATAGGCATACCAACATTACCGCTTGGTTTTATAATAGGTATTCCATTTATGCTTATATCTTTCCCGTGTCTATTTGGCGCCATAGCAATTGACAGGTATCAGGCGCGACAAAAAAACGGCGGAATAACTACCGTATCATCAAGATTAGTTTGGAGTTTCGTTGTTTTAATATTTGGTGTAGGAATCTATTTTGCCATCACCAATTACTTCGCATTCGGAAATATTGACACGACAGGCCAAGCCGATCTAGGTGTAAAAATTGCCGCTGTTATTATTTCATTAATAGTAATCTCAATAGGGCTATTCATGGTAAATCGCAAAAGATCTGTGTAACTTATCCTTATGCAGCATGTTTAATAACGACTAACGTAGTTCAGGAAGCTCCATAAACCCGCTTATGCTAATATACAAATATGGCAAAGCCTCAAATCAAAAAAGCTCCCAAAAAACCTAACAATCCCAAGAAACAAGTATCGAAGGACAGTACGGTTAATTTCAAATTGGTGGTGATACTTTTACTACTAGCAATCCTTGTCGTAAGTATTTTCTTGTTCTTTAGCAATGGCGGTCCAGCAAGTGTCAGACGAATCTACTATGGATACGTTGTTCGAAACGCTTATCATAAGGAGTTTAAGAATCTGCAGCCTGCGATGGAGGGGCTGGGGCTTTACGAAAACAAGAATATCAAATCAGCATGTAAGATTGAGGATATCGCAACCGACGGAATCAATGTAAGCAAACACTTATTCTGCGGTTTGCAGTCAGATAATTACGTAGTGATTACAAGTGCTAATAAGCAGACTATCCTTGATGCGGCCAAGCAGTTGGATAGTTTATCGGCGCAATATGGCGGCAGAATGTATACGAATACCGGTCCGACCTTCAGCAAGTATTTCACTGACACTGCAAATGGTGTTGATTATAATGCTGATTTTGGATCTACTTTCGTACGGGGCAACTATCTGTGCGAAGTGCATATGAACGTTGCGTTTTCAAATCCTAAACCGCCAGCTTATTCGATCCAGTTCGGCTGCAATGCACCGCGAGTAACCAAAGACGACGTGTATGGATTGCCGCCTGATTATAAGTTTTAATTATAAATAGGATTGAAATATGGCAACGAAAAAAATAAAGAGCAAAACACCTTACACGTCAAAAAAATCAGTTTTATTGATTATTGCAGTGCTGATCGTTCTGGTGGGCGGCTATTTCGCCGTTGGTTGGGTCCAAGCATATAACAGTGCGGCCGACCAGGCGAACATAGTGTCGATAAGGGAATTGATAATCAATGCCGTCAGGGGGCTCAAGAAGGACGCGCCGATCGACCCGAAAACTGGGGATGTTTATTTCCCGGAAGCCCGGCTTTATCTACCCAACCCTGACACTCCGCAGACACTCACCTACCTTAATGATGCCGGCGATGGATCTGACTCGAAGTCAGAAATCAGCGTAAGCACGTATCCGGTATTTGGCACTGCAAATCTGTACGAAGCCCGCAATATCAAACAGCTGTTTGACGCGGTTCCCAAATTTCAAGCTTGTGCGCGCGGCGTCAAACTCGTCTATAAACAATTCCCGAGCAGTGATACGACCAATGTTTTGCAGCGAACCGTTCATCTGAACAATGGCAAGACACTGTATGTTTATCAGGAAAAGAACTGCCCAGAATTGGGGAATCTCTCAATCATGATGAAAAACCTAAAGTCATACTAAAAGTTCAGTACTTTGATTTGAACCCTTCGCATAGCTCATAGCTGAAGAGTTTAGATTTTTCACATGCGACGTAGTAGCTTACTTTGTGATATTGAGTAAATATTTTATATAATTCTTCTAGAATAAGGAGGAGTTATGATCGCGAACAATGTTATTTCTGCCGTGTTGGTATCGTCAGATCTGGAAAAGAGCCAGGAATTTTATCAAGATAAACTGGGTTTGAAATTATCACCAAAAACTATCAAGAATCATCTGCTTTTTGAATTTGGTAATGGTACGACGCTGCTTATATATACGCGGCCGGCGCCGAACAAAGCCGACCATACGCAGGTCCGTATCTGGTCTAGTGATGTTGATGCCGATGTGAAAGAACTTGCGGACAAAGGAGTCGTATTTGAGGAGTATGACATGGGCGCATTTAAGACCGTAGATCATATCGTGACTTCACCAGGCATTGGTAAATCAGCATGGTTCAAAGACCCTGACGGCAATACGATCGCACTTTTCCAGCCTGAGTAAACCGCATGGATGAATTTTTCAAAGTCGACCCACTACAGAGTGGGACCAAAGGAATCATTTTCGTCGGTGATATGATGCTGGTTTGCCGACGCGATGACAAAACCGACCATTTTCCGCTGAAATTAGATTTCCCTGGCGGCGGATCCGAATTAAACGAATCGCCATTCGATACGTTCAAGCGTGAGGCGATGGAAGAGTTCGGTTTAAAAATAAAACCGTCAGATATAATATATTTTCGCAAATATCCTAGTACTTTATTCCCAGGAAAAAATACTTATTTTCCGGTAGCGAAGCTACCCGTTACTGAACGAAACAACGTTACCTTCGGTGGTGAAGGTACGGAATGGCTCCTGATGAGCGTACAAGAATATCTTCATAATACAGATGCAGTGCCATTTTTGGCGGAAAGAACGCGTGATTATTTGGAAAATGTGAAAAATCAGAAGCTTCTAAAGGCGCAGTAATACCAGTACTATTGGTAGTCATGGGTGCAAAAATATTGAAAGACGGTGACTGGTGTGAAGTCGTGAACGGGTCGCATACCGGCAAGTCTGGAATCGTCCGCGATGTAAATACCAGCAAGACCGGCGCAGTTACGATAACGGTCGTGCAAGAAAACGGCGAACGGTTCAAGACGCTTGCGAAAAACGTCGTCGTTAAATTTTGAAATATATATTTGGCTTATCCTGCTTTTTAATTTATCTGCAGACACGGTATTATTAAGCTAATGGTTTTTGGAATTTTTGATTATGCGCAGTAAAGGTCTCATGTTACTTTTAGCTATTGTGATCGGTGCGATTGATGCTGTTCTTTTCAAGGTCTTTGAATATATAGTCAACCACGGAACGCAGTATATTTGGAACGATCTGTTTAATTCGGATGTGGATCGATGGAAAGTGGTTCCATTGGGGATTGTGCTTGGTCTTTTATTGTCGGGACTGTTCGTGCTGCTCAAGCAAAAAAGGATTGTGCCACCTAAGCTTAGTTCTGTCGAAGAAGAAAGTTCAGATGAGAAACCAACGCTAGCGAGTCTAGGAATTATTTTTATTATCGGCGCAGCTTGCCTGCTAGCGGGTGCATCTTTGGGTCCGGAAGCATCGCTGGTTGCTATGACAGGCGGACTTGGGCTGTGGTTCGGCTATTATTCGCGCAATGATAAGGCCGCAAAGTTGTTGCAATTATCGAGTATTGGCGCTTTGCTTGTTGCATTTTTCGGATCGATAATTTTGATACTTTTACCGCTCGCGATGCTATTAAAAAAGAAAAAGTTATCGGTTACATCGGCAATTCCCATTGTGCTTGCCGGCGCAAGTTCGTATGGAGCGCTTTGGCTGATGGACCGCAATACCGAAGGCTACGGTTCTATACCAGTCCCGAGCAGCTTTCACGCGCTTGATTATCTACTTGCGGCACTGTTGGGAATGGCAACTGCAGTACTTGGTTGGTTGCTTAAAAAATATATCCTCAAAGCGAACGAAGCGGTCAAACGGTACGATAAGAATTATCACTGGGCAATCTCGGGCGCACTATTCGGACTTGTTATCGGCTTACTATATATGCTCGGCGGCCAATCGGTTGAATTCAGCGGCAGTGAAGGTACTAAACTTTTGATGCATCATTCACCGGAATATAGCGTGTGGGCACTCGTAGTAATATTA
>DATIJK010000010.1:0-36404 GCA_035478715.1 Saccharimonadales bacterium (SeqCode) | reverse complement strand
TCTGGCGGCACTGTTAACCTGGACGAAGCGATGGAAATGGCTCTGGAAAGAGTGGCTGACATCGGTTGATCCGAAAAAGATCGGCATCATGTACTTTATCGTCGGTGGGTTTATGCTGCTGCGCGGCGGCTTGGATGCGATCATGATCTGGCTGCAACAGGCTATTTCGGTCGGTCCGCATCACGGCTATCTTTCGGCTGACCACTTCCAGCAGATATTTACCGCGCACGGAAATATCATGGTGTTTTTTGTTGCTATGGCGTTTGTGTTCGGATTGATCAATTACATTGTGCCGCTGCAGATTGGCGCGCGCGACCTGGCATCGCCATTCCTTAACACACTGGCATTCTGGCTGTATATCGGCGGTGTGATCATGGTCAACTTATTCTTCTTCCTAGGTGGTCAATATGCCGCGACCGGCTGGCTCGCAATTGCCCCGTTGTCCGATCTGCAATTCAGCCCGGGAGTCGGCGTTGATTACTGGATTTGGAGCCTACAGATATCAGGCATCGGAACTACGCTTGCTGGCATTAACTTTATCATGACGATCCTTAAGATGCGCGCACCGGGCATGACGCTCTGGAAAATGCCGATGTTCACTTGGGGCTCGTTGTGTAGCATGGTGATGGTGGTTGCTATTTTCCCGCTGCTGACCGCTACGTTGTTCCTGATGTTCTTTGACCGCTATTTTGGCTTCCATTTCTTCACGACCGGCTTTGGAGGTAATGCCATGATGTATACCAATCTTATCTGGATGTGGGGTCATCCGGAGGTGTATGTGCTGGTATTGCCCGCATTCGGTGTGTTCTCAGAGGTCGTGTCGACATTCAGCCGGAAGCGTATCGCCAGCTACGGTTCGCAAGTGTTGGGTATGATTGGCGTATCCGCATTCGCATTGTCCGTTTGGCTCCATCATTTCTTTACGATGGGTGCCGGCGCCGATGTCAACGCCTTCTTCGGTCTGATGACGTTGGTTATAGCAATACCCACTTCAGTGCTTGTGTACGGCTGGATCGCCACGATGTGGAAAGGCAAGATCCGATTCGCTACACCAATGCTATGGTTCCTGGGATTTATCGCGACCTTCACGATTGGCGGTATTGCGGGCTTGATGTTAGCCGATCCGCCGGCAGACTTCCAATTGCACAACAGTTTATTCTTAGTCGCTCATTTCCACACGATGGTCATTGGCGGCGTATTATTCGGGATATTCTGTGGTATTAGCTATTGGTTCCCCAAGTTTTCCGGCTTCAGATTGAATGAACGGATCGGACGCTATGCGTTCTGGTGCTGGATTGTCGGCTTTTTCTTCTCGTTCATGCCGATGTACGCTTTGGGGCTGATGGGTGCCAGCAGACGGCTAGACCACTATGACGCATCCAGGGGCTGGCAGCCGTTGTTCATTATGATGTTCATTGGTGGTCTGATTATTTCAACCGGCGTTGCACTACAATTGATTCAGATCGTTGCAAGTGTGATAGATCGAAAACGGTTAGCTGATACTACGGGTGATCCCTGGAACGGCAGGACTTTGGAGTGGGCCGCATCGTCACCGCCGCCGTTTTATAACAACGCTATTATTCCGAAGGTCACAACCAGAGATGCATTTTGGGAGATCAAACAGAATAAAAGCAAAGCAGAGCACAAGCCGAAATATGAAGCCATCCACATGCCCAAGAACACCGGGATGGGCGTTTATATAGCCGCATTCGCATTTGCAGCTAGTTTTGCCTTCGTTTGGCATATCATCTGGCTAGCTGTCGTAGGACTAGTCGGCGTACTCGTATTATTTGTTGTCCGTACTTTTGACGAGCATATCGAATATGAGCTGAGTGTTCCAGAAATCGAAAAGATCGAAACCAAAGCCCGTGCACAGATGCAGAAAACGCCCACTCCATCTGATCCGAATGAAGATATGGGGCTGATAGAATTCGCGAGGATTGTCATAAAGTTTAGCAAAGACGTAATCAGGAAGAAGCTATGGCGGACATCGTAGCAAAAGCTGAACCCATGGGCCACGAAGCACAGGCCAACGACAAGATCCTGTTCGGATTCTGGGTCTATCTGATGACCGACCTGCTCCTATTTTCCGTTTTATTTGCGACGTTTTCGGTTCTTCGCAACAATACTTACGGTGGGCCAGCTGGCCGTGAACTTTTCGAACTGCCATCGGTGCTTGCCGAAACGCTCATCCTGCTCACGAGCAGCTTTACGTGCGGTTTAGGCATGATTGCCGCCCGCGCGGGCAATAAGAAACAAGTTCTTATTTGGTTTTCCGTCACTTTCCTACTTGGTCTTGCATTCCTCGGCATAGAGATTACCGAATTCAGCAAATTCATTCACGAAGGCCACGGTCCGCATAGCAGCGCGGCGATGTCGTCATTCTTTACTCTCGTCGGCACGCACGGCTTGCACATAACGAGCGGTCTGTTGTGGATGGCGATAACCATGATTTATATCTTGAAACGCGGCTTGAATAACAATATGGTGCGCAAATTAACCTTATTAAGTCTGTTCTGGCATTTCTTAGACATCGTCTGGATCTTTATATTTACGATAGTGTATCTAATGGCATTTGTATGAACGAAGAATTACCCAAAACCAAGCGCCAACCAAAACCCCGTCACGGGTCAACCCCGTCGTATGTAACCGGATTCGTGTTATCGCTGATATTTACTTTGATTCCGTATTATCTGGTTACGCACGAGTCCCTTAAGGGGCATGTTCTAATTGCGGTTATTCTTACGTTCGCATTCGCGCAACTACTGATTCAGGTATTGTTTTTCTTGCACCTGGGTCGGGAACGTGGTCCGCGCTTCAACACGGTATTCCTGGCGGCCACTTTCTCAGCTGTCTGCGTCGTGGTAGGTGGATCAGTTTGGATAATGTATCATCTGCAAAAAAATATGCCTGATATGGCAATGTCACAAAAGTTGATAGACGATGAAAGTATCAGCCAGGTCAGCGGCGTAAAGACCGGCGGATGCGATGGGACGAACGTAAACCACCACGTGTTTATTAAAAATGGTGTTGCATTCCCGTATGTCGTCGTAGCGCACCTCTGTGATTCATTGACGTTTACGAACGATGACAACACGGTGCGTTATATAGCGTTTGGTTCACATCCCCACCACGAACTGTACGCCGGTAACATGGGACAAACACTTTACTCTGGGCGAAGTTGGACGATAACTCTGAGCCAGGCTGGAAAAATAAAATTCCACGACCACAACCACCCCCAAACAACTGGCATCTTCGTCGTTAACCCGTAATATTTGACGCAATAAGTGTATCTCATTAGTAGTTTACTTTAAACTAATTGCATCTGTTCTGAATCTTTACGAACTAGCTAAGGGCCACCAGCTATTGCGTATGGTCGAACTTTAGTTTATACATAAAAAAACATGCCAACATTCAACACTACAGGAGAAGCACGCAGAGAGGCTCGCCGCGTTAGTCGACTATCCCCAGCTGAATTGGGCTTATTGTTCGATGAGAGCACGGCTCAATTTGCACTTGGACAACCATTGCGATCAGAAATTGCTAAAGCCCACGCGCGCCGGCAAAAGCCGCAACTTTTTGGCCGTGCCGCAATTTTAGTGTCCCAATCTTTGGAAGAGATGTTTGGGGGTAGAACGTATAACGGGGTACCAGGATTGTTACGCTTTGGAAGTGACGGCAAACCGAAAGAGGCTTCTAGTAGTGATCGACGTACTTTAAACGGATTACAATCGTGCTGGGCAGATACACTTTTCTTTAATATGATAAAAATCCTCGAACCTGCCCGACAAGCGCACGAGCCATGGTATATCGCGCTTGAAGCATTAACAACAATACGCATGCGTGCAGGCGGAAGCGACCGGAAATTCAGTACAATGATTCAGACGGATGCATTGAATGCCGCCACTCAGGCGCTGCGAATCGGCATCGGTATGGGAAAGTACCAAAGATCGGTCACCAAAACCAAGTTTGGTAACCCGGGTAATGTTGAGGTTATAGCAAGTAGTCCCCAGCCACTTTTGAGCGTTGCAAGCTTATCAGCGGAGCAGATGGTGGCATACGCAGAGGAATACCTAGGTCGCAGAAACGACGGACATCGTGCAACTTACGGTATACATCCTAAATTGATTGCTGGTGACACTTATGAGACATCCGCAGCCGGTCTAATTACGCTTGAATCGAACATAGACGGCTTCCCGATCGGCGAAGATACGTATATTGCTAATATTATATCTGATGTGCTAGGACTACGCATCGGATGCCCATTGATATTCTGGCCTGATCTGGCAGATGTTTTCTGGCGAGGAACGACCAATTCGGCTGGCGAAGCAAACTTACTATAAAAATCCTGGCTGTCTGGAAAGATTTCGCATATCCCTACTCTGTTTGTGTAGTTTGTAGTTTGCAAAATTACTATTTAATGGTCTCCAGGTAAGAAAAATGTAAAACAGTACTTGCCGCCAACCAATTGGAAATTGCTCCCGTTTGTACTTCCGGACGGTTGCAGATATCCTCCCCAGTGGACATTTTTGAATGCGAAACTATCGCCTTCACCGCAGACCTCTTCTTTGAAGTTCGTCCCCCAGCCTCCACTGTAACTATTCGTGGGGCACGGATCGAGACTGGTAAAATATTCGTTTTGATTGTTATGCGAATCGCCGATACATTGGCCGTTCCATGCACCGCCGCCAACAAATTCAAGGTAGGTGTTGCCATTGTTTAAATTATTGATGCTAAATTTATCGTTGGGTGTAGCCCCCATATTAGTATAGACATTTACCCACGGCCCGCTATTCCATGCGTTAAGACAAATGTTTCCAGTAGGATTGTTGTCTCTGCATATTTGTGCAGCGGGGTTAATTGCAAATGCTTGGCCGCCGCCAAAAATTGCCAGCATCCCGGTCATCATAACGACAGCGCTGGCGATTACTATAATTCTGGTCCTAATTGTTCGAAACATAATTTTTCCCCCATCCTGATAGGTTTAGTAAAATGAAACAAAATCCCACCCCCTTTCTGAACAAGAGCCCTAGATAATAGGTACAAATATAAAGTTAAGCTTAAGCTAAAGATGTAAAATTCATTACTCCCACCTCAAACTAATTGAAATAGCTCAAACCTAATACACATGTCACAAGTTTAATCACGTGGGCCAAACGTGCTACTAAGCCGGAAGTTGGATAATAATCCGAACCCATTAAGGCAAAATAAAATTCCACGACCACAACCACCCCCAAACAACCGGCATCTTTGTCGTTAACCCGTAATTTTATTTGGCTGGGGATATGGGATTCGAACCACCGATCATTCGCCCATAATCTCCAGCGCACTGGGACTTCGCAAGTCTAAAACGGGTATCTTAGATTCTTCCAATTGTGGTTGCTCTGCGTCAGACCGTAAGTCGTTCACCGGAAACCATTCTTCCTCCGCAACTGAACGTGAAATTGAATTAGTAGAAACTATTAACACAGTTGCACAAGCGAGCGTACCTGCTAAGGTGCCGCTTTCGAATCCAGTTAAAATGTCGGTATTTGTATTAGGAAACAAACTTATTAAACTTTCAAGGCCCGCAGCAGCTGCACCGGTAACCAATCCGGCAGTAAAAGAGATTGGTGCAATGAGCCAGCGACCTGCTTTCTGGCGTTGCCGAATGAAGCGTTCCTTAAGCTGTGCACTAGTTGGGTGCTCATTGGGACCGATCAGCTCCGCCCCGAGAAGTTTGGACATAAAATTATTATACCACAAAAATAAACATCAGTAAAACATATCTTTAAAATGTG
Organism: Saccharimonadales bacterium (SeqCode); assembly: GCA_035478715.1. GTDB lineage: Bacteria > Patescibacteriota > Saccharimonadia > Saccharimonadales > UBA4665 > JAICLK01. The sequence goes on along the minus strand of DATIJK010000010.1, from coordinate 30,624 downwards.
TAGTTTTAAAAGCATAAATATATTGCTAATTGATGTTTCTTAGCCAATTTTATTTATGCATACCGGAATTCATCACATTAAAAAGAACTTACGGGTTGTCTAATCAATATCACAGATAAAATAATTAAGCATGGCTGGGGCGGCAGGGATCGAACCTGCGAATCACGGGACCAAAACCCGTTGCCTTACCGCTTGGCTACGCCCCATTATTTGGATTTATAACAGATTGATAGTACCGTATTTTTACTGTTTTTACAATGGACTAGACAGATTAAAAACAGATTAAAATTGCGTGATACGGCAATATAGTTTAAGGTTATAAAACAATATGCCCAATAAAACCTCACAATCACCGTCAGACTACATCATTCCGCTGAATATGAACGGATTACAGGGCCGTATGCTCCGGATGCCTGCCCCGACCAAACGAAACCGTGAAATATTGCTGGTTTACGGCCACCACGCGGTGTTGGAGCGTTGGTGGGGTCTCGTGCAGAACATTAATGAATATGGCGCTGTCACAATGCCAGATTTGCCAGGTTTCGGCGGTATGGACAGTTTTTTAAAAATCGGGAAAAAACCTACGTTGGACAATTATGCGGATTATCTGGCTTCATTCATCAAATTACGTTACAAAAACCGTCATGTGACAATCATCGGAATCTCTTTCGGGTTCGTTGTTGTGACGCGCATGTTGCAGAGATATCCGGAATTATCAAAAAAGGTAGACTTTGTAGTAAGTATCGTAGGATTTATACATAAAGATGATTTCATATTCAAGCAGAGCGCGCGCCGTTTTTATGTGTTTCTGGCACGACTTTTCGCGACCCGTCCGATATCTTATTTGATCCGTCATGTGTTTCTGAACGCATTTGTCATTAAAAATCTCTATCGACGTTTATCCCGCGGCAAAAAACGTTTCGCGGAGGCAGACGTGGCAGAATTTGAAAACTTCATCGACTTTGATGTGTATCTATGGCAGACAAATGACGTGCGGACGCACTGGCTCACGACGTATCAATTCCTGCTGCTGGATAATTGCAAAGTACATGTCGATGTGCCGGTCTGGCATGTCTACGCGCCAAACGATTACTATTTCAATAATAGCGTGGTCGAACAACATATGCGTATCACGTTCAGCGAATATCATCCGGTTGAAGCAAAAGAAATCGTAAACCACACGCCCAGCATCTTGGCAAACAAAAAAGAAATGTCAGTCTTGGTTCCGCCAGGATTACGCCGGGTACTATCACGCAAAGTGTAAATATTGCTATTGCATAATAAATATTTAGTAATATAATTCGCCAGATTATGGGCGAGCAACCACTTATCGGAGAAGGACTGAGCAGACGTGAAGTTTTAGAATATACCGGATTGGCTGCGGTATCGGCATTTTTGGCGGCGTGTAGTGGCAGTTCACCGAATTCAGTGCCATCTTTATCACCATCAGCTTCGGCGGGTCGTACAAAATCTGCGACGCAATCACCGCCTGAAAGTAAAAGTTGGCCTTTTAAAATCCCTGGTGTTGCGATCACGGCTGATTTGCTGAAAAACATGCAAACCGAGCAGCAAGTTTATGATTATTTGGGCTTGGCAGTCGAGAGAGGTGTAGAAGTTATCAGAACTGACTGGGATGGGGCTGCGGCAGGCATTGACCATCCATCGGATATTAATTGGGAACCAACCGATATGGTTGCGCACGCGGCTAAACGTCGTGGACTCGGTATTGTCGCACTGTTCAGCTATGTGCCGGAGTCGCTGCGGCAGCCTCGTGCAGAGGGCGAGCCGGATCCAGCATATTATGCAAATCCACCCACCGAAGCCGGCGTAGACGCGATGGCCGAATTCGCGTATAAAGCAACTTTACGACACGGATTAAAGTGGGGAGAAGGCTTTAATGAGCCGAACACCTCGTTTGTCGGTGCGTGGCCCGAACTAAATGTACAGCTCAACAGAAAATTGAATGCGGCCATGAAGCGTGCGAACCCCAATGCACAGTATTCGATCGGCGGTTTAGCACCAAGCGATAGTAGTGAAGGGAAATTATCACCCGTAGATTATTTGAAAGCTTTATATCACTTTGGTATGTTAAGTAGCGATTTTGATGCAATCGCTATTCACCCGTATTGTTTCCCTGCCCTCCCCGGACAAAATTTAGACTGGAGTGCATTCTGGCAAATCGAAGACGCTTTTAAAGACGGCAAACCGTACAATCTGTTCCATGTGTTAAACAACCACCACGATCGCCGTAAAAAAATCTTAATAACAGAGTTCGGTACTAAGACGATCGGCACGGGAATTGAAGCAACGCTGGATAACCAGCATTTTGACGATTTCAATTCAAAAGACGACGGATACACGAGTGTGGCTTTCCAAATAGTTTCTATCGGGTTAATGATTGCGCATCGGTTCAATCGTGCTAATGTTCCTCGTGCGCGGTTTGCTTTCACTCTATCCGAACCCAGCAAAGGATTCGGTATTTATGATGCACACGGGAATTTGAAACAACCAGAAGCACCTATTGCACAAAAGTGGCTTGATCTAATAGCCTGATTTCCGTGCGAACAGTAGCAGGCAGATAATGGTATAATTGAAGGTAATTATGAAAATCGGATTGGTATGCCCGTACAATATTTCGTATGGCGGCGGTGTCCAGCAGCTCGTCTTGGCGTACCAGGCCGAATTGCGCAGGCGCGGACACGATGCAATCGTGATTACGCCAGAACCGCGCACGTCCACTGAAGATTTCGAACGCGACCATATTATTTATTTGGGCAATGGCACAGAATTCAGTAATCCACTGCACACGACTGGCCAAGTTTCTGTAGGTTTGAATGACGAAATCGACCATGTCCTTAAAGAGTACAAATTCGATGTCCTGCATTTCCATGAACCGGGCGTGCCAATGCTAAGCCGACAAATGCTAGTCCGATCCAATACAGTTAATGTCGCGACATTCCATGCGGCGTTTCCGGAAACGCTGGTTGGTCGGACGTTTGCCCGTGTTGCTTCGCCGTATATTAAACCGCTTTTACAGCACATCCATGAATACGTAGCGGTTTCAGAAGCGGCTGCGGAGTATGTTCATACCCTAACAAAAGAACCGGTCGCAATCATCCCGAACGCGATCGACCTGAAGCATTTTACAAATCCGGGCCAGCGCGATGATTCAGAAAGTCACAAGACTATTTTTTATGTTGGCCGGCTCGAAAACCGTAAAGGTGTCAAATATTTGTTGCTGGCATTTGCCAAGCTGCAAAAGAAGCAACCAGAAGTATCGTTAATCATTGCCGGTGATGGGCCGGACCGCGAAAAACTCGAGTCACTCGCCGAAGATTTAGAGTTGAAAAACGTGTCGTTTAAAGGCTACATAAGCGAAGAACAAAAGCTTGAATATTTGCAGTCATCAGATTTGTTCAGTGTGCCATCTTTGTATGGCGAAAGTTTTGGGATCGTTTTGCTTGAAGCGATGGCAACGGGTCTTGTCACGGTCGCAGGCAATAACCCCGGTTATCGATCCGTGCTGACAGGGCTTGGTTCATTATCGTTGATCGATCCAAAAGACACCGATGAATATTCACATAGATTGGACCTTTTATTGCACGAGAATGCGTTGCGTAAACTGTGGCGCGAATGGGCCAAAGACCAGATTCCTAAATACAGCACGAAAGCAATCGTCGATCAATACGAAACTTTATACGAAAAAGCAATCAAGACACATCGCCGCAAACGCCGGCTGCTTCTCCGAAAATGAAAATCGGACTCGTACTTGACGACACGCTTGATACGCCGGATGGCGTTCAGCAATATGTTTTAGCAATCGGTACGTGGTTGAGCAGCCAGGGCCACGATGTACACTATCTTGTCGGTGCAACTACCAGGACTGACATTGGAAACGTCCATAGTTTGAGCCGGAATTTTAAAGTCAGGTTTAACGGCAATAGGCTGTCAATACCCCTACCTACATCCAAAAATAAACTCAAATTATTTTTAGATGAACAGAATTTTGATGTCCTACACATTCAAATGCCGTACAGCCCGATGCTTGCACAGCGCATCATAAAACAGGCTCCGGAACACACTGCGATTGTCGGGACATTCCATGTTTTACCGTATAGCAAAATGGTCCACGCCGCTAACCGTGCTTTAGCCGTCAGTCTTCGGCCGACACTAAAAATGTTCGACACAATATTTACCGTATCATCGGCGGCTCAAGACTTTGCCCGAAAAGTTTACAATATTGATAGCGACGTATTGCCAAACGTGATTGACGAAGCCCGATTCCGCAGCGCTAAACCAATCGAGAAATTTCGGGATGGAAATGTAACTATCGTATTCTTGGGGCGGTTGGTGCCGCGCAAAGGATGCCTGATCCTACTGAAAGCTGTAAATAACATCAAAAAAAATTACAACTTGCCAGAATTCAAAGTCAATATTGGCGGCAAAGGTCCATTGATGCAGAAACTAAAGGAATTTTCTGCACAGCATCAACTTGATGATTTTGTTACCTTTGAAGGATTCATTAGCGAAGACGACAAGCCTAATTTTCTGGCCAGTGCAGACATCGCGGTTTTTCCGAGCAGCGGCGGTGAAAGTTTTGGGATTGTTTTGCTGGAAGCCATGGCTGCTGGACACGCTGCGGTTTTGGCAGGAGATAATCCGGGCTATCGCAGTGTCATGGGTGCGCAGCCCGATTTGTTGTTTCCGGCTTTAAACGACGAAATTCTTGCCAAAAAGCTTGCCAACTTTATTACCGATGCATCAACCAGAAAAAACATTGTTAATTGGCAGTCTGATTATGTCCGACAATTTGACGTCAACATAGTCGGGATTAAATTGGTTAATGAGTACAAGGCAAGTTGCGATAAGCGCAATAAATAGGGATAATGGAACATATGTTTAAATTCAACGGTCATAAAGAAAACAAAAAAGTGGAAGTTACCATTTCCAACAAATCCGTCATCAGAATCATCCTATTGGTTCTTGCGTCGATACTATTTTGGGCTGCACTTGGTAAAGCTACGCACGCATTGACACTTATTTTCATATCGTTTTTCCTGGCATTGGCACTTAATGCACCCGTCCATTGGATTGCAGAGCGTTTGCCCGGCAGATCGCGCGGCAGCCGGTCGATGGCAACGGCGGTTTCATTCATTTTAGTGATAGTTATTATTGGCGCATTTTTGGCAAGTATCGTCCCCCCAATCATCCGGCAAACGAACACTTTCATTGGCGCTGCGCCCGGTCTTGTGGCTTCTGTCCATGACCAAAACAGCAGCCTAGGCCAGGTTGTCAGGAAATATCATCTTGAATCTCAAGTGGATAAATTTTCAAGCCAATTATCGGATAGGCTGCATGATGCTTCCGGAACTGCCGTTTCAACGGTATCGACTGTTGGAAGCAGTATATTTTCGACGATCACAATTTTAGTGCTAACCTTCATGATGCTCATCGAAGGGCCGCACTGGATCAAACTTTTTACTGAACTATTGCCGCCACACAAACGGTCATATGCACATGAACTAGGCGGTGATATGTATAAAGTAGTGAAAGGATATGTAAACGGCCAGGTCATTTTGGCGGTCATTGCTGCGCTTTTAATAGCGCCGATGCTGTTCATCCTTGGAATCAGTTATCCGGTAGCATTAATTTTCGTCGTATTCATTTGCGGACTCATTCCGATGGTCGGACATACAATCGGTGCAATCATCGTTACGTTGGTCGCCCTGTTCCATTCGGTTCCCGCCGCTATTGCGATTCTGGCATATTACATTCTGTACCAGCAGATTGAAAATTACGTTATTCAACCCAGAATTCAAGCTAATACCACTAATCTATCACCGTTGCTTGTTTTAGTTGCAGTATTGGTCGGTGTAAGCTTTGGTGGTCTTTTAGGCGGACTAGTTGCGATACCGGTCATGGGCTGTTTACGCGTATTCGTTGTTGATCAATTACAACGCCGGCATATGCTGCCAGCAACAGATTTAGCAACCGCTAAAGTCGATACCAAATAGCACCGCGCGGTGTGTCTCGAAGCCCAATACCCTGCTCTTCTAGGGCATTGCGTAATTCGTCTGCTCGCTGCCAATCTTTTTCAGATCTGGCTTTTTCGCGGTCTGCTATCAATTGTTTTTGATCATCAGTTATATCTGGGCGATTAGCAAGATTCAGCCCGAACACATCATCGAAAAATGCGAGCGTGCCATCTGAGTATTTGCCTTCTGCACCCGGAATTTCAGTCAGGCTCAGCATATGGGTTACAAATTGGCTTAAAACGGATAGTGCCTTTGGCGTATCCAAATCATCCAAAATCGCTTTATGAATTCCTTCACGCGTTGATTTGAACATCTGGTCAAGATCATCAGGCATAACATTAACGTTCGTCTGATGCCGTAGATCCACAGCAGCATGTAAGTCGTTAAGCCGGTTCTGAGCGGCTTCCAAGCTCTCCCAATTGAATTTACTTTGCGATCTGTAATGCGATTCGTATACGTGCAGACGGAACGCTTCAAGGCTGTATCCTTTATTTTCGATATCTTCGAGCGTTATACCATTGCCTAAGCTTTTTGATATTTTTTCATCGTCTACCAAAATATGGTTCGTATGCATCCAATAATGTGCGAACTGCTGGCCTGTTGCCGCCTCACTTTGGGCGATTTCGTTCGTGTGGTGCACTGGGACATGGTCAATGCCGCCAGAATGGATATCGATAGTATCACCAAGGTACTTTCTGGACATTGCCGAGCATTCCAGGTGCCAGCCCGGAAAGCCTTTGCCCCACGGGCTGTCCCATTCCATGTCACGCTGATGGTCCCTCGGCGAAAACTTCCAAAGTGCGAAATCGCTCGTATTACGCTTCTGTTCATTAAAACTTACCCGTTTGCCGGCTTGCTGTTCGTCTATATCGAGTTGGGCAAAATCAGAATATTTTGGAAATTTAGAAGTATCATAATAAATACCATCGTCAATTTTGTATGTATAGCCTTTTTCTTCAAGTGTCTTGACCAGGTCGATCTGTTCCTGGATATGCTCGGTGGCTTTTGGCAGATAAGTAGGCTGTACGAAATTCAATCGTTTCAGTCCTTCTGTAAAATAATCCCCGTAAAATTTGGCAACATCCCAGGCTGTCTTGCCTTCGCGGCGCGCACCTTTTTCCAGCTTATCTTCGCCCTCATCCGCGTCGCTAACAAGATGTCCGACATCAGTGATATTCATAACCCATTTCGGCTCAAGTCCATCGATCTTTAGTGCACGAACAAGCAAATCGTACCGGATGAATGTATACCAGTTGCCGACATGCGGATAGTCGTAAACGGTGGGTCCGCACGTGTATATTGTGACGGCTGGCGGCGCGATCGGGTTGATTTCTTCAACTTTTTTAGTAAGAGTATTGTATAGTTTCATAATTATTTCTCCAGTATACGATATTTTTAAAAAGTTCTTGCAACCCAATCTTCTACGGATGCCATGGTATCAGCTGGTTCGCCCATATTTCGAGTAGATGCTGGCTTATTTACTGTTGCACTTGTCGCATCCACGCTTTGATCATCTTCATCGTTTTGATCTATTACTTCGGGTGCTTTAATAATTATTCTAGAATACGTCGTATCGTCCCTGTCACTTTCTGGCGGTGCTTCCGCTAACCAATTACCTTGAAATCCTGTCGTGGGGTGCAGCTGAAGCAATAATATATCTTGCCCAAGGTCGGCTGCTGCTCGGTATGCGGCACGAAGCACTACGCATCCCATGAGCCGTTGGTTCGGATCGCGCATAGATTGTCCTGGCGAGATGATAACGTTAACGTTGTTCTTTACAATCCAGCTGGCGACACCGCTGACCAACCGGTCGAATCGGTTCATATTTCTGACGTGTGCATCAAAATAATCCGCAAAAATGCTGAATCGAGCTGCTGTACTTTTTAGTGAATCCGCGCCTGCAGAATATGTTTCCATTTCATCGGTTAATAATGGCTGATCTGAAGCGTCTTTTTCTTCTTCGAAGCAGTTTAAAGTGGGAAATGAATCAGGACTATATAATACAGACAACAAATTTCTATGAATATCGGTATCACCTTGGAGGGCATTGACGATTCCGATTCTGTGATCATCTTTTATTAATTCTGATATTTGATTCATTTGGTTTATTACTTACAAAATAAAAACGAGCCGGTGAGGCTCGTTATTTTGCAAAGTAAAACCAGCCTCACCTATGTACAGGTTTGGCAGCAGCAAAGATTATTTTTTGTTGTTAACATTTCCCAGAAGTATAGCTAGATAATCATTTATTATCAAGCTCTGACAGTAATTCGGCGGTTTTTTTAATGCATGTGTTTTTAATTTCATCGAATGACCTGCCATCGGTAACTTTGAATCCGCTGGCGTACGCGTGACCACCACCACCGAAACTTTGCGCTAAATCATTTGCGATTCCCTTGCCGAAATTACAGCGGATTTTTGCGGTGACATGCCCGTCATTATAGGTTTTGAATGCGATCGCAATATCGGTATCGGTAGTCAGCCGCATATCGTCCAGGACTAACATGGGCGGATTGTAGAGTGGGCTATATTTTTGGATTTCTTCCCACGGAATCGTAATTACAGCTATCCGATTATCGTGGAAGTACTCGACACGCTGCAAAAGCTCGCCTTTGTAATGGACCAGTTCGGGAGCTTTGCGCATCATTTCGCGGCGGTTTTCTTCTAATTCAGGAATTGAGACGCCGCCTTCGACAAGTTCGCCGATGATGTGTATGCTTCGTGCTGTTGTAGCTTCTGTCGAAAGTCCCAAGCTATCAGATAAGATTGATACTGCGAGCATGTCTTTCGCTGTTTTGTTTAATGGCCACTGCAACTGTTGCGCAAGTTCGTAAATGACTTCGCCAGTCGCAACCGCTTTTTGATTGCAAACCACGGTAGCATAAGGGATTGAATTTTCGACGTCGTGATGGTCGATGACTATTGCCGGTTTCGCGGCGACCCAATGCCGCTGCCCGATTTTAGCTAGCGTTTCAAAAAGCGAATCAGAGCTGCAATCGACAATGATGCTCAAGTCAAACTGGTTCGGTACTTCCCTGCTGACTCGGTCCCAACCCGGCAAATGCCGCAAATAAGTGGGAATATCAACCCCGCAATATAAAAGCGGTTCTTTTCCTAGATCACCCAGAATCTGTTCCAGTGCAAGCGCGCAACCCAAAGAATCCCCGTCAGGATTATCCGCCTGCATAATCAATATACGATGCGAACTTTTAATCAAAGAATGAATTTTTTCTGCCTCATTGTAATTCTGCATTATGTAATTGTAACGTATATGGGGCTAAATGAGTTCTTCTTCTATTAGTAGAAATGATAATTCGAAGAACATTGCCGACATCGCTTTAGAAGCATGTGACTTCACAGCTCCATTACTAATCCCCATTGCACTTGCGATTTCAGTCTCTGACAATCCGCCATAGTAGCGTAGAACGATAACTTCACGCTGACGAGGTGGTAAATTCCTGATAGCACGTTGTACTAGCTGATGCTCACGCATCAATATGGCTTGCTCACTCGTTTGGTCAAAATCATGTGCGATATCTGACGCGCTTGCATGAACTCTATTTTTATTCTTGTCTACTACTACTTGGTGTCGCCATACGCTTCTCATGGCATTTACAACCCCAGTGTTTAAAAAAGCATCAATGTTTTTAATATCTTGCACTTTGCCGGGTTCTTTTTCGGCTTTCGAATAAATTCTCTGTATAACAATTGATAGCAAGTCTTCGCCAGATACTCCGTCAACAGCGCCGTAATGACATAATCTGTTGGCGAATCTTAGTAAACTTGATTGTGCAAGCGCATACTCTGATAGCGCGTCTGCAAATTCGAGTCCAAGCGGTCTGTCTAAATTAATATCCGGCAATTGTTCTGTAGCATTGAACGGGATTACACCAGCTTCAGCCACCATACCAATAAGTTTCCCAGTTTGTCCTTTTAAAGCATTTGTCTCTAACTACATATAATAATTGCAGAATCATTGAAAAATTCAAAACGAATATTTATTTATGTGTTGAAATTATCTATTCAACAATCCCGCCGTTGCTTTCAACTTTAGAGCTTCACGGCATTTAAGGTTCTGGGTAGACGCTTTGCATCTTAGAAAGCGCTTTAGTAATGTGGTCTTTTACTGTACTTATAGATACATTCATTGCAAAAGCAGTTTCGGCCATTGATAAGCCAGCAAAATATATGAGAACCGCAGCTTCTTGTTGTCTGGTAGAAAGACTTTGTAATGCCTCGACTATTGGGGGACGCTCAAGTCGTTCGATCGTTGTACCGTCACCGACTGCGCTTTCTGTTGCAGGCGAATTAGAAAACCGTCCGTTCCAAGTATCCCCCTGAATAAACGCTGTTCGGTATCGTTCAATAAGCATCTTGTATGCAAATCCTTTGGGGCTGGTATTCTGAGCACTACTGTTATGCATGCTCACAAACGCTTCCTCGACGATGTTCTGTGCCGCATCAGGCCCTGCTAGAATCCAAACGGTTCTGTAAAGATCCGAGTAGTAGGTATTGTAAATCGCCACTAGCATCGGATCGTCAATAATTGCCACTGTTCTTTCAAGTGTTAAAATACCGGCGGCTTCTGCCACTGCGACTGGATCGGGCCTTAAAAAATCAGTTTCAGACATTGATCCTGGGGTGCCGGTCGGCAAGCCAGAACTTTCTGATAATGGACTTGTACTGCCGTCAACCGTAAATCTTTGTAATCCTGGACCCTCGCCGAAACCTGGAACTCTACCACCTGAAAATGACATATAAACCCCTGTTAAGTGTTAGGATAAGACTGAAGATATCGGACAACTTTTATTTTTTTCAATATTAAAAACAAACAGTTCGTGGCAAATTATTTTACCAATTTTAAGATAATAATACATTAAAATAGCTGTTTGTATAAAAAATATTACAAAACAGTCGTTAATGTATTATTTAATTGATATTTAAATTGTTTGGCGGCCTTCGAGGGCGCGTCCTAGCGTGATTTGGTCGGCGTATTCTAAATCAACACCGATTGGTAGGCCTCGCGCTAATCGAGTAATTTTTACCTTTCGGTCACCGACTTGCTGTTGGATGTATAACGCGGTAGATTCGCCTTCTACGCTGGCATTGGTTGCCAATATGATTTCTTTCACTTTGTCATCATCGATGCGTTTCATTAACTCAGCAATGTGTAATTGATCAGGACTTACTCCGTCAATTGGAGAAACTAAACCACCCAGAACGTGATAGGTGCCATTAAACTGACCTGTCTTTTCGATTGCGACGATGTCAAATGTTTCGGCGACTACCGCAACGATTGATTTATCTCGTTTTGGATCGGTATACAAATCGGACAATTCCTGGCCAGCGTTTACGAGCGCATACGTTTTTTTGCAATACGAAATACCGGGATGCAGGTTTTCGAGCGCAGATGCCAGTTGTTTTGGTATCGCAGTATCGCGTTTAACTAGATAATATGCATAACGTTCTGCCGTGCGGGGGCCGACGCCGGGAAGTTTGCCCAACGCCTCAATCAGATCCTCCAGAGCATTCGGCAGTATCTGCATAATTGCTATTAACTACAATCCAAGATCGCCAAGCATACCCATCATCGGCTGCATTTTTTCCTGAGCCAGTTTTTGGCTTTCGGAAATTGCTTCTTTGACAGCGTCTTCTATCCATCGTTCCAATTCGCCAATGTCATCAAGATTAACCTGCTCCGGATCGATATGTATTTTTTTAATCTTTTGTTCGCCGGTAATCTCAACCCGGACAGCACCATCGCCCTTTTCGACTTCGATTACCTGCTTTTGCAGCTCTTTCTGGATCTTTTTAACTTTCATCAGCATTTTAGCCTGGTCGAATCGACTCATATAACAACTCCTTTATCTAATCTTTATTGTATCAAATTTGATTGTAAAATATCACTTAGACGTGTTCTTGGAAAACTGCAGTTATTGCTGGACTATATCGCCATGCGATGAAGTAGCTGTATATGTGGTAACCGCTGGCAGCCACTACGACCAGGCTTATTAGCCCGATGCCGATACCTCTGGCAATCGGATTGCGCGGAAACACCATTAACCAGCGGCGTAGGAAATAGGTCAGCCCAGTGCCTACTACTAAATACGCGACCGGTACTAAATAACTCATGGCAGGTGCACCTTGAAATGCGACGAGCAGACTTGCTATGAGCGCAAAGATACCGAGCAATTGTGCACGTTGATTTCGGATATGACGTATGTAAAAATACGCACCGACTAAGAACATAAACGCCGAAAACAAATCGAAGATCGGAATATGCGCCAGCCACAATGATGCATCGGACGGTCCCCTGACGAATAAATACAGTCCAGAATTTGCCCACTGAGTAAGCAATGTTAGCAAATGAGGCATGGTTGCCGGGATGGCTAGCCAAGCTTTGATCAACTCAGGCGACCGGATCAAAACATAGGTTAGTAGGATTGCAAAATATGCTAGCGCGATGATGCTGACGATTTTTTCCCAGAATTTTGCATAGTAAATGTGCTTGGCTACTGGTTTGATATATAGCAGGAATGCGGCAATAAGGAACCACATCGCCCCCGGTGTAAACAACGCCACGCCCGTTGCAAATGTCATAAAGAGTAGCGCACGGCCATGTTGTTCGGTTTTTGCAAGCCAAGATGCGAACATGATGAAAATCAATGGGATTATCAACATGACGCTATCGCCGGTTGCCAATCTGCCGACATGCAATAACCAACCCGAAGTCGCAAACAGCATCGTGGTCAAAACCGCACTGCGCATACCATGCCAGCGATCAACAATTGCATAGAACATTACGCAGGCCAGCATTGCGAAAATCACCGCGCTCGCCCGTGCGAAACCTACATTATGGGCGTTGATTTTAATAAATATAAAATCAAATAATTTATACGGCGCATTGATCGGGTTCAATACTAACGCGTGCCAATCGAGATCATTATTGTGCGCCATGATCTCTGCACTGCTTAATTTATAACCTGTTAGTGAACCTAGCCGGTACGTATATAAAAATGTGAGCGCTATCAGCGCTGCTGCGGACAACAAGAATACTTGCCAGTAATCCGCAATCGCCGACCTAATTTTTCTCATAATATTGGAATCAATTATATCATTGATTCAAAGCTTATTATGGGTGTGAGCGAGATTCGAAGCATGGTGTTTTAAAGATGAACTAACTTTCAAACGGATCAGCATGTCTGGTATCGACCGAGCGGAATTTTTGACGATCGCGGTCGAAATAAAGTTCGACACCACCGGTGGGACCGTTACGGTGTTTCTTGATTAAGATGTCAGTTAGATTTTTGCGATCCGTTTCGGGGTTATAATAATCTTCGCGGTAGATGAACGCAACAACATCAGCATCCTGTTCGATGGAACCTGATTCACGTAAATCGGCCAGTTGCGGGATTTGCGGACTGCGACTCTCGACCGACCGGCTCAGCTGGCTGAGTGCAATGAGCGGCACATTAAGTTCACGGGCGATACCTTTTAGTCCGCGGGAAATTTCAGAAATTTCCTGGACACGGTTGAAATCACCGCCGAATTTACTGCCGCCACTCATCAGCTGAAGATAATCGACGATGATCAAGCCGAGCTGCCGCTGGTGGGCTTCGCGCCGTGCTTTCGTGCGAAGATCGCCGACCGTGATGCCTGGAGTGTCGTCAATAAAAATCTGAGCTTCGCTTAAAGCGCCCATCGCCTGGCCTATTTTTTCAAAATCAGAATCTGTGAGATTACCCGTACGTAAGGCCCATGCGTCAACGCCGGACTCCATTGAAAGCAACCGGTCGACGAGCTGTTCCTTGCTCATTTCCAAGCTGAAGATCAAAACCGGTTCTTTGGCCATGACTGCAACGTTATGTGCGATATTTAATGCAAGTGCAGTTTTGCCCATGCTCGGCCTAGCTGCAAGAATAAACAAATCTGACCGCTGCAAACCGGCTAACATCGAGTCCATATCTTTGAACCCGGTCGGCACGCCGCGGATCTTGCCTTTGTCTTTGTGTAATTCATCAAGACGGTCGAAACTTTCCGCCAGGATTGCTTCCAGGCTGACCACGGTTTGCTTAATATGCTCCTGGCTGACTTCGAACAGGCGAGTCTCGGCTTCGTCAATCAGATCGCGTAGCTGTTTTGATTCATCGTAACTTAAGCCAGAAATTTCCTGGGCAGCTTTTATCAACCTGCGGCGCAACGCTTTTTGAGCAACAATATCCGCGTATTGTTCAACGTGTGCTGCGGTAGGCACGTAATTAGTCAGTTCTGTTAAATATGCAGCGCCACCGACTGATTCTAGATCGCCGCTGTTTTTTAACTGGTCTGCCAATGTCAAGACATCGATTGGGCTGTGGCGGTCATACAATTTAGTGACTGCAGTGTAGATGCGACCATGTTTGGGATCATAAAATGCTTCTGCGGAAATTGAGTCGGCGATCTTGACGATCGCATCCGGGTCAATCAGAATCGCGCCGAGCAAAGATGCTTCTGCGTCGACATTCTGCGGCGGTGCCTGCTGGCCTTTGGCCTGCTGCACTGGTTCCATAGATTCTCCCTCCAGGTACACTACATTTTACATTTTTCACGTAACATTTTACAGTGATTTATTAAAAATTACTTTCAATCGTGGCGAGAGATACGAACGAAACAGAATTACTTATTGTTCGAGCACTTCTCCGCCACCGAATATATTACTGATGCTTGCTAAATCCGGTGCTGCGAGTTTGGCTGAATCAATCGGGGCCGGTTCTGAAACGGAAATTTCACTCGTTGAAGATGTATGTTGCGGTATTTTTTCAGCCTCAACACAGACGATTTGCACTGACTCCCCAGTAATATCCTTTATGATATCAGCAATGATTGTCTGGTTCTTTTTTTCGCTTAAGCGTTTGCGATGGAATGCGAAAGCGAAGCCTAGTTCAACTACGCCGTCTTTGAATTCAGGGCGAGCCATTCGTACGACGCCATATAGCGTATTGTATTTTTTCTTAAGTTCAAACAACACTTTCTTCCACGCATCATCATTAAGCGCTACATGTTTAACCGTCGTGTGATGTGATTCGGGAGTATTTGTCGAGTCAGGTTTTGCTGGTTGCATAGTTTCTGCGGATGGCACCGGTTCACTCTTTGATAAAGTGTTGGCCGTGTGTTTGATAGCAGCTTTTGCTGATGGGTGTTTGGGTGGTGTTTGTACTGCTGTCGTACCGGTTGAAATCGCATATTCTAATAACACGATTTCCAGATAGACCGATGGGTCATGTGCTGAAGAAACATTCAGCAATCTTTGTAACAGTTCAAAATCCTGTTCAGTCGAGCTTTCATTCGATATGATTTTGCGGCGCCATTCAGTCCCAAGCAATTTTGCAATTTGGGCTGGCCCAAAACCCTGCGAGCGCATTTGCTCTAGTGATTTTACGATTAAAACTTTGTCGCCGATCGACACATTATTCGCCAGTTCGATGATTGCATCTTCGGGTGGAATGCCAAGCATAGTGCGCACATACTGTTCATCTATTTTACTGGAGTGGCCCGCAGCTTGGTCAAGCAGGCTGATACTGTCGCGGAATGAGCCTTCGCCATGGCGCGCGATCAGCTCCAGTGCATCATCAGTGATATCGATCTTTTCGGAATCGGCGATGCTGCGAAGATGTGCGACTATCTTGGCTGTTGAAATTGGCCTAAACGTAAACCGTTGCGTACGGCTGACTATGGTATCGGGCAGTTTGTGTGCCTCAGTCGTTGCCAAAATAAAAACGACGTGGGCCGGCGGTTCTTCGAGTGTCTTTAGTAGCGCGTTGAACGCTTCTCGAGTCAACATATGGACTTCGTCGATGATATAAACTTTGTACTTGGCGGTTGTTGGGGCGATTGACACTCTATCACGCAAATCCCTGATTTCATCGATGCGCCGGTTACTGGCTGCATCGATCTCAATGATATCGAGGTGCATAGAATCATCGGTATATGGCAAGCCGTTGATTTCGTGCGCAAGAATGCGGGCAATACTGGTTTTGCCAACGCCACGCGGCCCCGTAAACAGATACGCGTGGCTTATCGCACCCTTTTTAATTGCGTTTTGAAGGGTTTTTGTAATATGTTCTTGTCCGACGACCGATTCGAGAGATTTCGGACGGTTTTTCCGATAGAGTGCAATTCCCATAATGTTTTCAATTATACGCTGCAACAATTCACATTTCTGTTGTGTTTTGCATTGAGTAAGTTATACAAGATACGAATACGTAAAAATTTATCAAATGGTTGTAAAATTAATACTGTGAAACATGTCTGTAGTTAAATGCAAGGTACGGCGACAAAACCGATCCGGAAATTTATTCAGCGATCTATTTATGTTTTTGACAAACCCCTAGATGTAGCAGCGTTGCGGTATCTTGCACAAATCACTTTGCTGGCAACCGCGTACTTCATTACGGCAAAATGGGGTCTGACCCTATCACCAGTCAGCGGGTTCGCTACATTTGTGTGGCCGCCTACTGGAATCGCCTTGGCAGCTCTTTTGTTAATGGGTTATAAAACATGGCCTGGAATTTTTATTGGCGCGTTCGCAGTCAATTTTATTACGGGTGCAGCACCGTTCGTTGCGTTGGCAATCGCCGCCGGCAATACCGCCGGTCCGCTGACAGGATCATACCTTTTGCGGAAGTTTGGTTTCGACAGACACCTAGAACGAATAAGAGACACGGTTTTGCTGGTATGTTTCGCCGCATTACTATCAACATTGATCAGTGCAACGATCGGCACAACAAGTTTGTTAATTGGTAGCAGCATACAATTGTCCGCATATCCTTTCACCTGGGTAACATGGTGGGTGGGAGATTCGCTGGGAATACTGATAGTCGCACCATTATTGATGGCGTGGATACAAAAAGTTGATTTTAATTACGCTACAAAACATTTGATCGAGGCCGGAACGCTGTTTATATTATTCGTCGGGCTGGGGGTGCTTATCTTTGATGCAGTTCCTGAAACCGATCCGGTACTCGCCGGTGCTCCATATTTATTATCATCGTGTCTCATCTGGGCGGCCGTGCGATTCAATGTCAAATTGATTACATTGCTGATTTTTTTATTGTCAGTAATGGCGGTATGGTCGGCTAAATATGGGATCGGTCCGTTTTACAGCCAATCGCTCAAAATCAGCCTGTTCGCGACGCAACTCTTCATGGGCGCTACAGCTGTAACGTTTCTGATATTCGCAAGCGTCATCGCTGAGCGGCGGCGGGCACAGGCAACTGTCCAATCATTGAACGCTAGATTGCAGCAAACCCTGTCGCAAACGACCGAGAAGTTACGCGAAGAACGCGCGCTTGAAAAACTACGCGATGAATTCGTAGCGACCGCGTCTCATGAACTAAAAACACCCGTGACTTCGATAAAAGCGTATGCGCAAGTGCTTGAACAAAAGCTACTTAAAAACAAAAATGCAGAATTAATTAAACTGGCCGATGGAATAGACAACCAAGCAGATATTTTGACGCAACGCGTCAATGAGCTGCTAGATGTCAGTAAAGTTGTTGAAGGTAAGATCGTTTTAAACAAGTCCGTATTTGACCTTAATTCCCTGCTGCAAAGAATTGTTGATGATTTCGCAATCGTTGCTCGTAGCCATGCCGTAAAAATTAAGGGTGTTCTAAAAAATCCGATTTTAGCTGACAAAATGCGGATCGAACAGGTTTTGATAAATCTTTTGACCAACGCGGTAAAATATTCGCCGCCGAATCGCCGTGTCATAGTAGCCATAAAAACTGACAAATCAAATGTGTATGTCAGCGTAACAGATAAAGGACCAGGTATTCACAAAAAAGACCAGACAAAAATATTCAAACGATTTTATCGAACAGAAGATAATAAAAGAAATAAACAAGCAGTATCGGGAATGGGATTAGGCTTATTTATCTCGCACGCAATCATCAAACAACACGGTGGCAAATTATGGGTCGAAAGCGAACTCGGAAAAGGCTCGGTCTTCATCTTTACGCTTCCGGTTTATGCACAGCCTGGCAGTAATTCTTAAGCTTTTGTGAGATAATAGATAGCGGCAAGAGCGGAGGACATATGCATGCAAAGCTTTCGGATGTAAAAGCGCATATACTAATCGTCGATGATAACGAAGACACACGGAATGCGATCCGCTTGACTTTAGAACTTGAATCGCAAGTAAATTATTCGTTCAAAGAAGCAAATACCGTATCAAAAGGATTGAAATTTTTTAAGTCCTTCAAGCCGAATGTAATAATATTGGATCTCCACCTTCCCGGCGAAAATGGCTTTGCGTTCCTTGAAAAACTTCGCAAAATCAGGCCGTCTGCTAATGACGCTGTCATAGTCTTAACTGCAGATGATAGCTTCAAAAACCTGTGGCGAGCCGAAAGCAGCGGCGTTGACGCCTATCATTTCATGGGCAAGCCGTTCGAGGGCAGCGAACTCAGGGCGCAGGTGCTTGGTTTAGCGCTGCTGAACTAGTGCTTAGTGTGAAAGGGTTTATAAACCCTGTCAATGTACTCGCGAATATAGCGAGTTAGACAAATGATGCCGGTTGAAACTCCTGTTAGCGCTACTGCGATAGCTAGGATGAATACTGCTTGATGGGCGAAGTGAAATACTCCGTCAAAGATGAATAACCCTATCGCTAGCATATGTAATGTCATCGTGTATTTTCCAAGACGGGAAGGATCCGCGTCTATACTATGAAACAGCGCGTCAAGCCCGATCACGGCGATAATGCCATGGTAAATCACTAGAAATATCAAGAATGGCAACGGCACCAAGTGGTAATAAAATGTCGAGAGTACCAATATCAGCACGGTAATTTTGTCGGCAATCGCATCATAGTCTGCACCGAAATTGCTGGTATGCGTCCGACGTGCGACCTGGCCGTCGATAACGTCCATAAACTTTCCGATTATTACCAACCAGAAACCCAGCGGTGTATTCAATATTAAGGCTCCGGCGGCTGTTAATAAAAGACCGGCTGTAGTAATTGCGTTCGCTGGTGTTAAGACATCGGCCCTTGATGCTTTGCGCATGAAATTAATTGTATATCAAAAACCGGCGATTTATTTATGGACCTAGAAAATGCGCTATGCTGTCTATGTACGCTTCCCAAAATCTCTGGAGCAATTGCGGCGTCAGTAAAATCGGGCATCCGATACGCGGACCAGGCATGCCTAGTGGAACATTCCCTATCGTACCGTACTTTTTATCCGGCAAGTCTTCGATCAGATCAATTAATCCAATCCTTCCATTCCGTAATTCTGCATAAATAGACGGTTTTATTAGTTTCGGATCATGCCACGATTTTTCATCGTGCCCCCCGATATCTCGAGAACCGTGGTACCGTATGTCGTAGTAGCCAAATTGTTGTATTTCCAAGCCGGCTGCGTTATTGAGTGGGCCGTGGCTTCTTCGCAGTATGGGAAAAACATTTTCTTCGTCAGGATGAATGCTGCTCCAGAATTTTCTCATTCCAATTGACGATGTGAAACAATGGCTTACAGCAGTTTGAGCACCTCTCCGCGTTAAAAACAACAAAGAATCTCTCGATCCGATGCTTCTATTACGCAATGTCAAGAAGTTTTCAAGAATTCCTAAGTTTGTCTGGCTTCTACCTGGCGCTGGATTAGTAATGGTGCGGCGAGCGCATACATCAACGTGTGTTCCCAGGTTGTCGATAGGGCGTTCAAATTTTTCATATCGGCAGCCGTGGCGTGCCGTATTTCGCTGTCCAATCCGGCAGTATATCGGACAAGTCCATCTATTCCGTGTGCTGATTGATCTTGCAGTACAAGCTCTACCGAATCAGCCACTAATATTCCCAAGTGGCCGACATATCTTGGTTTTAAATTTCCGGCAGCAATCATTACAGCCGAATCACGAGCATGCAACGCCATATCCAGAGCTCTTTGCCCGAATCGGATTTCCCTTTCACCGATGTCACCCATTCGAACTGCTACTGCTTCTTGACGGGCTGCAGGATCAACCAGTAACGACATTTATAAACTTTATAACAAATTTGAATGATTCAAAAACCGGCGAAATATATCGCCGGTTCATTTTATATATGCAAATGATTATAATGCGGCTTCGATGGCTGCCCACTCGGCGTTTTCGTCTTCTTCGGGGACGTTGACGCTGACCTGATCACCTGGCTTGGCTTTGAAATATGTAACACTGGCTAGCAATACGCGGTAATCTCTTTTACCCACTGAAACAAAGTAATGGCCGTTTTCGAGCTTGAGTGCACCTACGACCTGTTTGCGTGCCACCGGACCAATCTGCTTGTATAGGAACGCGCCGTCTTCAGCAATCGTCAGTTTAAGGATGTCGCCCTGAACGAGCTTGGATTTGCTGGCATAGTTAGCCGGAACTGGATATGTTTTGCCGTCGCTGCCGACCATGTTCTGGCCATCAAATACACCTTCGATGACTTTACCAAGATTTTCGTCAACCTGCGTTTTGACAACTTTCTCATCGTCACCAACTAAGCTGATTAACAGCTCATTTGCCGCAGCTAAATTTGTCTCAGCTTCTTGGATAAGCGAGCGCAACCGCTTAATTTGCTTCTCTGGTACGTCTGCCATATTGTCTCCAAAACTCCGGGAAGTGTTTGTTTACTTCTCTTACTTTTAAAACTATCACGATTGCAAAGTCAAGTCAAAATTATTGTTAGTTTCTGAACAATTCTGAAGATTTCTGTGGATAAATTAATTACGAGATTTGAAATATAAATTCGTTCTTATACTATTACTCAATCGTCATATCTTGAAAAATTTTATGAGTGAACAATCAACGAATTTTCAATCGTATCCGCTGCTTGATCGATGGGTTGCAGATTTTAACGCGCAGCAAAATATCGATGAACCGGCTAGCGAAATGGTAATCGTTCATCATATCTATGAGCGAGAACAAGGATTGCCAGGCAGCTGCCTTTTCTTTTATGGTGGGCATGTGTTTGAGCTTGACGACCCGCAAATCGCCATAATGAAAAAACAGTTTGCTGCATGGGTGCAAGATACGGAAGGTACCCCCAGGTTGTTTCGTGGCGAAGGACGCATACCATATCTGCCCACAAATGCCGATGAGACCTTTTGCATTTCGAGTGATCGGGGTGAAATAGCACTGTTAGCCTTGTGGGCTAAACAATGCAATATTTTAGCGGAGTCTCTCGAATGTCCCATCGCTGTACAGGCAGCAGAGATGCAAAAGCCAGAGCATGGCGCCCATTCACAAGATTCATTATTTTACTATTATGTGGCAAGACAACTACCTCAGGGCTTGAAAAGTTTACACTTGGGTCAAGTTACCCCCGGTGAATACGTATGGGCTATGGAATGTATGCAGGCGTATTTATTATTAACAATTGATCGATTGAGCAAAGAATTTGATTGGCCGGATTTTGATTTTACATATGACAGATTTGTACGTATTCACGATCAACTTTATCCGGGAGTAGCATTAAATACCATGGACAGTGCGTTTTTCAGGCAAGAGACGATGTCAAACATTTACCAGCCTAATTCTCAAATTCAACATGTTGCCAATTCGGTCAACTTGCATCGCGACGAGTATGCTTCAATACTAATAACCGACGATATGAAGCTTGGGAAACAAGTGTTTGCCGCCATGGGGAGTATGCATTTTCAAAACATGCATTCGCTCGGCAGTCGCTATATTCATTAATAGTCAATATTAGCTGAATAGTCCTGAATATTTTTTAAAGATAAAACTTAAAAACTGCCCAAAGTAATCGGGCAGTTTTTGGTTGTCGAAATTTCGATTACGCGAGTTCGACTTTGGCGCCTGCTTCTTCCAAGCTCTTCTTTGCGGCTTCAGCGTCATCCTTCTTTGCGTGTTCTAAGATTGTCTTTGGTGCGCCGTCTACCAAGGCTTTGGCTTCGCCTAGGCCCAAACCAGTCACATCTTTGACAGCCTTGATGACTGCTACCTTCTGAGCGCCGGCGTCTTTCAGGACTACGTCGTACTCAGCTTTTTCTTCCTCAGCAGGAGCGGCGTCGCCGCCGGCTGCGGGACCGGCTACTGCTACAGCTGCAGCAGCAGGCTCGATGCCGTATTCGTCTTTCAAAATTGTCTTCAGTTCGTTTACTTCGAGGACTGTCAGTTTGGTCAAGTCCTCAGCAAGTTTCTTTAAATCTGCCATTATGTTCTCCTTAAAAAAATTATTATGCCGCGGCTTTGTCGGCGATGCCGTCCAAAAGCGCGTGCAGGTTGCCCGAAAGGGCGTTTGTGACGTCGTTGACCGGGCTGAACAGCATGGCGACGACTTCGCCGATGAGTTGGTTCTTGCCTGGCAATGCAGACAATGCTTTGACTTCGTCGGCGCTCAGGAATTTACCGTCAGCCGAATATGCGCCGACGAATTCTAAGGTTGGGTTCAGCTTTGCGAATTCTGCGATCGCCTGGGCGGGTGCTACTTCGTCTTCGCTGTTGAAAGCGTACAGTAGCATGCCTTCGAGCGCACTCGTATCGACGTCTTTGAACGTGTCGTTCGCTTGCAAGGCTTTGATGACCAAGCGGTTTTTAACGACTTTGGCTACCGTGCCGCCGCCTTTGGCATCGCGGCGGAACTGTTGCAGCGCTTTCACACCGGTGCCTTCATATTTGGCAACGACGGTCATCTTTGACGACGATAGCAAGTCAGCGACATCTGCGACTACTTCGTTTTTCTTGTTCTTAGTTAATGCCATAAAATTTCCTATGGATTAATTTGTAAGTATGCGTGTCGACCTCACGTCAACTTTTATTGCCAAACAAAAACGCCTTTGTTTCCAAAGACGTGCGTTTAAAACAAATCAATTATGAGTTGTTCACCTCGGCGACTTTATCAAGGCTATTTGCCCGTCGCTGTCTTTGGCAATGTACCTGTATTTTAACAGTTTTATCTCTGTTTTGTCAAACAGATTTTTCATCGGCCGGCTTTGTCTTGAAGAATTCGGAAATGTCCTCTTTGCTGTAGTGGCCAGCGATCCCCGGCCGACTCGCCAGATAGTCTACTGCGGATTCTGTGTTTAACTTGGGATTTTGCGACAATCCTTTACATAAGAAGTGAGTATATGCGGGCCCAGGAACGGCATAACTGATGCGCGGTCGCAAGGACGTCAGACTAAAGATTGGTATTCGGTCGCGCGTGCCGCCGTATAGCAGTACATCGTAGACTGAATCGCCTTCGATATTTGCTATCGGAGAGTAGCCGGCATTAATGGCTTTAGTCAACGGCAAACGGACTGGTTTGCCCTGGTAATTCTCTTGCGCTGCGATATCTTCAAATTGCTCGATAGTGATCAGATACGCCCGGGCGATAGTATGAGACTTGGCTGAACGTTTGACGTCAAGGTTCGCCATTCCGCCGGCATCCATGTATCGATCAGTATTGCCAGAAAAATACAATTCATACGGTAGTGATATGAACAGGTCTTTGATCGGCGGTGTCTTGTCACGGCAGCCAGGTAACACAAAGCTGGCGCCTTCCGGCCTTCCGCCTTCGACATATTTCATGAATCGTTCTTTATCCAAACCGGATCCGAAAGTAGCGTACCAGACGTATGCAGGTTTGTTAGCTGTATTCAACAGTTTTGCCAGATGGGCGATATCTTTTTCTTTTGTTGGCTTTAGTTCGGATACGGCAGCGATTTGTTTAACATATTGTTCGAGGACGACATTGAATTGGTCGAAACCTTTGGCGGAAAGCCACTCGGTATCTTTGTGGCGGTCACCCGCTGGCGGTTGGATGACTATGCATGGTATGCCGGCAGCGCTGAAAAAGCGACCGTCAGTAACGCCGTAACTAATAGAATTGATGTGTTTTTCGCCCGTTACTTTCGTGACGATTTCGGTGAAGTGTTTGATGTAGGGATTATTTGGATCGTTTTCGCATGGCTGGCCGCTAGCTTTTACTGTTGCTTTCACGCCGTCTTCTTGGCAAATTGCCTTTATTCGTGGAAAGATCGTGTCGTAATCGTATTGGCTGCCATGCCTTACATCGAGCATCGCTGTGGCATTCTTTGGTATCTGGTTTGCCGTTGTGCCGCCATCAATCGTTCCAACTGATAACGTCGTGTCTTCGGGGCCAGCCTCTGGTGGTATGAGCAGTTCGATTTTAGATATAGCATGCAGTAATTTTTTAATTGCGCTATCGCCTTCCCACTGTCGTGATGAATGACCGGGTTTACCACTAGCCGACAATTTGATCCACTGGATACCTTTAGCAAACGTTTCCAGCCGCCAGCCTTCACCGCTGTCTGGAATTAAAACGACTCTCGGTTTGTATTTTTCGTCTTCGAGCAACCGTATTGTGCCGTTGTTGCTGCCGATTTCTTCATCGGACGTTATCATTATGCCAAAGTCATAGGTACCGATGTCATCTTTTAACATGTCAACTAGCGATAGATAGCTCGCGATCGCAAACTTCATATCCATGACACCGCGTCCAATCAGTTTGTCGCCTTTTTTTGAAAGTGCAAACATTTCATTCGGTGCAGGCACAACATCCAGGTGGGCATTTAACAATACAGTCGGCTGCTTATTGTCGGGCTTGGTGGTTGATACGAGTGACCGGACACCATTGTATTCGTATACTTTGGTATGCATGCCGCGCTTGTTCAGGAAACTTTCGATAAAGGCTATTGCGGAATTGTTGGCACTGATATTCCCTGAAACCGTCTGGATTGTTAGTAGTTGCTCTAGCAGGGTCCGGTGAAGCGGTACGTCTGGTTTCAGTTTTGGATTTTTTGGAATCGGATGTTTCAAAAATTCCCGCAATATCGACTGGTATTCGGTGAATGAATCGATGCTGACGTATTCATCTTCACTATGCGGCCTTTGACCGAAGAGCCCAAACTCAATGATATCGGTGTTAAACAGTGCATAGTGGCGGCCATCACTAGCTGCCGGACGTCCCAAAAATTGTGGTTTTTCTTTCGTGATTTTTCGAATTGCCGCACCCAAACCTTGTGTATATGGATTAAGTTCTTCAACCTTGACGGCCGGTTCGAATGTGGCCAGGTTGATAAGCTCGGCATCCGGATCTAGCCCGGCAATGAATGTACGCACTGACTCTTCACTTTGGAAAACCGGATCTTCCTGAGTAAAACGGAAATCGACTTTTAGTATTGCGCTATCAGGTACCTTGTTATACGTATCGTTCGGAGTAGAGAGGCTTGCGATACTTGCGGTGGTTGCCCACGTTTCGCGATCAGGCGTGGGGTACCGTTTAATAAGCGCAGCTGCAAAGTTACCGGCTTTTAATACTGCATTTTCACCGTGCCACAAATGACCGCCATGAGCTGTTTTACCCTTAAACGCAATCTCGGCCCAGCAAACACCGCGAGCCGCGTTGTAAATCGTGTTCCGGTGGTTCGCATATTCGCCCATAATGACGAATTCGGCCCGAACTCCTTGTTCGATCTGCAGTCGTACACCGTTGTAGCCGCCGATTTCTTCATCGCTGACTATTTGCAGGCCTAGGCTATACGGTACTTTATTGACCATTTCGCAAAATACGTCAGCTAGTACCATCGTAGTACCCTTCATATCAAGCGCGCCTCGTCCATATAAATTGCCATTTTTTTCGATTGGCATGAATTGTTCTGGCTTACCAGGTACGACATCGACATGGCCGTTCAAAATGATATCGAATTTATCCGGGCGTTTCTTGCCTTTATATGCCAAGAAACTCTTTACGCCGTCGCGTTCGAAATTCTCAATCGTCACACCGGGGCATTTTGAAACGATATCTGCAACGAATTTAACTGCGTCTTGCAGTGAATCGGGATTATCGCGCGTCGACGGGATAACGATGAATTGTTTAGTTAAATCGATGAGTTGCTGTGATTTCATGATGTTCTTACTGAAAAAACCGGGCTCTTGGGCCCGGTTTGGTTCTTACATGATAGTTGTAAATACCTAAATGCCGGGCTCCCTAGAGCCAATGACGAGAATCCAAATATGCGTCCGTACTAACTTCATTTACGCTAAGCATTTTACTCCTAATACAACTAATGTCAATCAGAAATATGACACGGAAATTATTCATCATAGGTATATCAAAACATTAAAAAAACAATTTGATACCCAAATCATCGGATACCGATTCAAATTCATACGTCGTACTGGCGATCTTTTTTTCGAGCTCGCTCGACCGTGCAGCTTCAAAACCTATCATAACGCTCCCGGAATCACTGGCAGCGCTGCGATAGTGGAATAAACTGATATTCCACTTGTCACCGATTATTTTCAAGAAATCTATCAGGGCTCCGGGCCGTTCAGGAAAGGTTACCTCGTATATTTTTTCATGGCGAGCTTCCGGCGAGCGTCCGCCAATCATGTGCCTGATGTGTTCTTTCGCGATTTCATTCATCGTCAAGTCAGAATATTCATAACCGTTTGCGCGCATCTTATCCATGATTCTTTGTTTGTCATCCAAGCCAGATACCCCAATTCCGACTAGCAAATGCGCAGCATCGCGCCGATTAAGCCGATAGCTGAACTCACTGATATTGCGACCGCCAACAACTTCGTTGCAGAATTTATACAAAGCGCCGGGTTTTTCTGGAAGCGTCACGGCGAACATGGCTTCTTGGCCGGAACCAAGCAATGTGCGTTCGGACACCAGCTGCAAACGCTCGAATGTCATATTCGCTCCAGAGCAGATTGCCACGGCGCGTGCGCTCTTTGGTAGGCCGTATTGCAGTAGTCCGGCAGTTCCCAGCGCTCCGGCGGGTTCAACGATGCTTCTAGTTTCTTCGAAAATGCGTTTGATTGCAGCGCACATCTGGTCGGTATTTACGGAAATAAAATCATCAACTTTGTGAAGAGCAGTATCAAATGTATTGTTACCGACTTGCTTAACCGCAACGCCGTCAGCAAAAATTCCAACGTGGTTCAATGTTACGCGCTTGCCTTGTTTGATACTTTCCTGCATGGCATTACTGTCTTCGGGCTCGACACTTATGACTTTGACATCTGGCCGCAGCGCTTTCACATACGCTGCGACGCCGGCCAGCAGCCCGCCACCCCCGACTGGCACGAATATATGCGTAACTTCCGGTAACTGTTCAAGAATTTCGCGGCCGATAGTTCCCTGGCCGGCAATGACAAGCGGGTCGTCGTAAGGGTGGATAAAAGTGCGGCCAGTCTGGCTGATAACTTTTTTGCAATATTCGGCTGCTTCAGAATAGTTGTCGCCGAACAACTCGACTTCAGCGCCGTAACTTTGTACTGCTTCGACTTTGATTGCCGGTGTCGTGCGCGGCATGATAATCAGTGCACTGATCCCCAGTTTTTTTGCCGCAAATGCGACTCCTTGCGCATGGTTGCCGGCGCTCGCCGTAATCAGGCCTTTTGATTTTTCTGTCTGGGAAAGATGATAAATTTTATTGTAAGCGCCGCGTATTTTGAAACTGTGCACCGGTTGCAAGTCTTCGCGCTTTAAGTAAACTTCGCATCCGGCCGGTCGGCTGAGCTTGCGTGCTTTGATGATCGGAGACTCAATAGCAACATCGTAAACGTGCGACGTCAATATTCGTTTCACAGTATCATCAATAAGTGTCGGTGTCATACCGAATTGCCTCTCTTTATCAAATAATAATTTGGAATTCTATAGCAGTATCAATTTCTGCAAACGTGAATTTACTGAAACGAC
Organism: Saccharimonadales bacterium (SeqCode); assembly: GCA_035478715.1. Taxonomy (GTDB): domain Bacteria; phylum Patescibacteriota; class Saccharimonadia; order Saccharimonadales; family UBA4665; genus JAICLK01. The sequence continues at coordinate 2,913 of DATIJK010000010.1, read as the reverse complement.
CTGCAATATCCATCATTTTCCTACGTACGCAACCGCATCAATTTCGACTAATAATTTTGTATCGCCACCAACACGCGGCAATTCGCTGACACCAACGGTACTCCTGACCGGCCTCGGAATTGCAAAATATTGTTCGTAGACTTTATTCATCGCGGTGAAATCATCCATGCTTACAAGATAAACAGTCGTTTTAACTATGTTTTTTATTTCAAATCCGACGTCGCGCATCGTGTTTTCCAGGTTGGTCAGCACCTGCATCGTCTGACCTTCAATGTCCGGTAAAGCAGACTTACTATGGGGATTAACGCCAACGTGCCCAGCAATGAAAAGTAAGTCACCGGCGCGCCATATTGGGCTGTAGGGTCCGAACGTAAGAGCCATGGTCATTTCTCCATTTCGTTAATGCTTATCACATCAACTAGCTTAGCAAGTTGCGCGATAATTTGCTGCATTACATCTGGTTTGCCGAATGCGGTGATGGTCATTTGGGCGGCTTCCTGACTGCCATTCAAAGGTACGACCAAGAGTGCTTCGATATTATGTCCACGGCGACCGAAAATCTGCGCGCAGCGTACCAATACTCCAGGCCTATTCCTTACCTGAAGGGTTACCGTGTAGGTGTTGTCTCCGTCATGCTTCATCATGTCTAGCTTATGTACTCCCTATAGGTTTTTCTAACTTTGTTCGGGGAGCTGTTACTAGCATGGCATCATAACTGCGGCCAGCAGGTATCATCGGGTAAACATTATCGGTCTTCGCAACTTCACAATTTACGACGACAGGTCCGGCACTGTAGACGAGCGCATCAGTTACTCTGCTTTTGACTTCGGACGGCTTTTCGATATTGATCCCTTTTATACCGTAACTTTCGGCTAATTTAACGAAGTCAGGGTTGCCTTCCAGGTCGACACCGCTCAGGCGGTTGTCGTAGAACAGTTCTTGCCATTGTCTGACCATTCCAAGATAGTGATTATTCAATATGAATATTTTTAAGGGTAATTTGTGTAGTGCAGCTGTAGCAAGTTCATATAGGGTCATCTGGAACCCGCCATCACCCACGATGGCGACCACTTGTTTGCCCGGCTTGGCGAACTGCGCGCCAATAGCACTCGGCAAACCGAATCCCATTGTTCCGGCACCGCCCGATGTGATCCAATGGTTCGCATATCTGGTTTTGTAGAATTGCGCTGCCCACATCTGGTGTTGGCCGACATCGGTAGCTACAATCGCGTTTCCAAACGTTTGACGCCAGACCTCATCGAGCATTTGTTGCTGCGTAAGTTTTCCGTCAGTTTCGTATGTCAGCGGATACTCGACTTTGTAAGTATCTAGATGCTGGAGCCAATCTTTGTGTTGTGCCGTGGCCGTTGTCTTGTTTAGCGCGCATAAAAACGCTTTGGCATCAGATTGTACCGCGATTTCCGGCATAATCATTTTGCCCAATTCAGCAGCGTCTATATCAATATGAATAATTTTGGCATCTTTGCCGAAAACTGCAGCGTCGCCGATAATACGGTCGTCGAACCGTGAGCCAATATTCATGATCAGATCGGCTTCGAGTATCGCTTTATTCGCATACGCGGTACCGTGCATACCGAGCATACCAAGGCTGAGCGGATGTGTTTCATCGATCACGCCTTTCGCCAAAAGCGTTGTCGTCACCGGTATGTCAAATTGCTCGCTGACGTGTTTCAGCGCTGTTTCAGCGCGTGCGAGTAAAACCCCATGGCCGGCCAGAATCACCGGTCGCTTGGATTTTTTCAGCGAGTCCGCTATCTGCGCTACGATTTTTTTCGGCGGTTCCGAAGCAACATGTGTTTCGATCGCTGGTTTGGAAGGCAATGAACCGGTATACGATCCGGAGCTGACATCTTTCGGCACATCAATCAAAACCGGGCCCGGCCGGCCGCTCGTCGCCGTAGCGAACGCTTCGTCAACGATATGCGGTAAGTCGTTCGTTTCCATGACAAGGTAGTTGTGCTTTGTGACTGGCATTGTCAGATTAAAAACGTCGGCTTCCTGGAACGCATCGAGCCCAAGCATCGGCCGGATCTGCTGCCCGCTAATCACGATCATCGGTACGCTATCCATCTGCGCGGTCATTAAACCGCTGACCGTATTCCCAGCTCCTGGCCCGCTTGTAACAAGCACGACGCCAGGTTTACCGCAAGCACGCGCGTAGCCGTCAGCAGCATGCGCTGCGCCTTGTTCGTGACGCGTTAATATTAACTTGATTTTAGTTTTCGTCGTGACTAGCGCGTCAAAAATAGGTATAGCGGCTCCACCAGAGTATCCGAAAATATATTCAACTCCGTGCCTTTCGAGTGTTTTTACTAATGCTTCTGCGCCGTTCATTTTCACTTTCCGTAACTCCTTTAAAAATAAAAAAACAGGCTTCGGTTGAAGCCTGTAATATCCGGGACTGCGCTGGTTCGCGTTACCGCGAGGCTTCAACCATCGTGAAGCACAGCCCCTCATGGCTGAGAATAATAATTGAGACCGGGTTCTTCACACAGTTGCGTGTCATTACAATTAATGTAGCTGATATTGAGCAAAAGTGTCAATAGCTGAACATTGAAAAATTAGAAAAATAATAATAAAAATGCTATAATATATATTTATGATTCATAACAATTCGGCGCCACGACTTGTTCTTGCGCGCAATGTGCTACCGTGGGCTCAATACCCTGATGCTTATACTGCGGCTAAAAATATTACAGATGTTAGCGTAGCGAATATTGTTAATGTAGGATCTGGTGAATTAGTACGAGGTGAACAATATATTTCGGCATATTGGAGCGCCCGCTTCAAACATTGCAGCGCCCTGATAATGCGTTCGACGGTTACAATTGGTTTTGACTTTGCCCACTGCTGGCCGGATGCACAAGAGATATTGCGTCCTATGCAGCAGAA
>DATIJK010000009.1:0-7449 GCA_035478715.1 Saccharimonadales bacterium (SeqCode) | reverse complement strand
TAAGTTCGGTAACGAAGCTTTTGGAATTCCATAACCCGTATCTTTTACACTGACGGCAAACGTCTGTCCGCGTTTGCCGAAGTTGACATGGATCGATCCGCCGTTTTCGGTGTATTTATGGCGTTCGTCAGCAAGTTATTTATAATTTCCCGGAGTGCGACTTCATCACCGCCTACCATGCAATTGTTTTCTTCGCCTGCATAACTTAATGAAATATTTTTCTTCTGCGCCGTAAAGTAGGCGTCCTGCACTGCCTGGTGCGCACTGGCTGCCAGGTCGACTTCTTCCATGTGCAGCGCCAGCGTACCCTTTTCGATGCGGGTAACATCAAGCAGATTATTGATCAGATCTCCCAGTTCTTTTGCGCTGATCAAGGCTTGATCAACATACCGCTTATTTTCGCCTTGTAGATTTTCACGTTCCTTTATTTTCAAAAGCTCGAGATATCCGCTGATTGCCGCCAAAGGTGTGCGTAATTCGTGCGCCGCCATCGACACGAAATCGACTTTCATGGCTTCCAGCTCGCGGCTCCTGGTTTCGTCATGGATGGTAACGATGGTATGCGACCCGGACTGCTCTTGATCGTTAGAACTGCGGACTTGGCTGACAATTACTTTGACGTAATGGATAACGTACGTCTTGGTCATATATTGTAAGTCCGCATACACATTCGTGCCGGGCTTGTCATACGGTATATCGAAATTCTCGCCTGCCTTTGTAAACGTAAAAATGTCTTTGAAACGTCTTTTAACCAGCCCATCGATCGGTAGTGCCGACAGCGCGGATGTGGCTTGATTCGCAATGATAATAGTCCCGTCCTTATCGATCGCAATGATGCTTTCTGCGGTGCTGTCTAATATTATCTGCAGCTGGTTACGCTGCGTTTCGATGCTGGTAACCTGCCCTTGCAAGCTTTGGCCCATGGCATTGATACTGGTAGCAAGTGCACCAAGTTCGTCTTTCCGACGGATATCAGTACGAGCCGACAGTTCGCCTTGCCCGATTTTACGCGCGGTAGTTGCTATACCGAGAATCGGCCGCGTAAAGACTAACGCAACGTACCACGCCAACGCGACCATCAATGCCATAGATATAATCGCAATCGTCAGCAGCGCGTTTTTCAATTGTTTGATCGGGGCAAGAATCTCTTTGTTATTCATTTTTGTAGCGATGACGGCATTGGCAATGCCAATCGGGCGTGCCGAAACGGTCACCTCATTGTTCCTGTAATCTTTTACGCCGGAATATGTAGTTACGTTTTCGTGCGCAAACAGATGCATCGAATCCAAATTTGTAGTCAACCCGGCATTCGTGTCAAACCGCAGCGGAAATAGCGAAATAGCGTGGCCAGCCGCGTCCTGCTTGGCAACGATCGTTTCACCGGTTTGGCCTAACCCTGTGTAATCCTGAATATCGGCGATGACATCCGAAAGGCTCCATTTGACGTTCATCAGTGCAGCGACTTTGTCATTGACCGTGATGGTTGTTGCAATGTTCAGCTTATCAATCCCGTCGGACGGATCACGCAATATGGTCGTCGCATTATCGTTACCGGCATTGATCAGCCCAAGGATCTGATTGTTCATGGCTTGCCCGACACTGCCGTTGACGGTTGAAGCGACAATCTTGCCGTCCGCCGTCGCAATTGAGACTGATTGGATATCGGTCGGGTCGGTCAACTGTTGTTTTTGGATGATAGAATTGATCGTCGCCAGGCTCGCGACATCGTGTTTCGAGGTGTACGTTGTCAGTGCGAACTGCAAGTTATACGCGTTAGAAAACTGCGAGACCTGTTCTTGTTTGTTCTGCAGCAGCGAATTTATCGTTTCCTGCTGCTTGATCGCGATGCTCGCCAATTGTGACGAAGCGTTTGCCCGCAACTGGTTGCCGATCGCAACATACGCTACCACACTCACAACAAACGTGGGCAATAGCCCGGCAAACAGTAGGATGGTAATAAGCTTCTGCTTAATGCTCACGTCGCGTCCGCACCCCGATCATCGTGTGTGTTTTTAGTTGAGTTGTTCGAATTTCCCGCCCTTAACGTTGAATAAGGCATACTTGTAATTTGTTCCCGATGTAGACAAATCTCCAAATTGATTGAACGATACATTATCGGCCGAAACACCAGTGAACTTTATCGATGGCAGCATATTTTTAATCTGCTGGCCTGTTGACGCACCCTTTTGCGTTGCCAGATAAATGGCTTTGAAGGCATCGTATGATTCAGGGGCCGCGTACAGCTGGCCGTCATTCGGATAGGCAGTTGCTACCGATTGCTTGAAAGCTGCCGTCCCAGTCGGGAATGTCGTGAACGTCATGCCTTCTACGGCATCAGCTGCGTTAGTGATGATTGACTGGTCGTAAAACACGTCAGCACCAAAGTACGGAACTTTTATCCCATCCTGATGAGCCAATTTAACCGCCGCGATACCGCTTGTGACCGAATTCGGCGCGAAGAATATGGCATCCGGATGCGCCGCTTTAAGCGAAGCGATCTGCGTACTAATGTTGATGACGTTCGGCTGTGCGATAGCGGTAGCGACAACTTTGCCGCCAAGCGATTCGTATTTGTCCTGGAAAGCCTGTTGGATGCTGGCGCCATACGGTTCATTCGTGTAGAAAATCGCTGTTTTCTTGATGCCCTTGTTGTAGACGGTTTCGGCCATGAACGCACCTTGCTGGTTGTCGTTCGGTATGACACGGAAGAAGTAATCGTTCGGAATACTCAGTTTTGTACTTGATGCAGACGGACTTATCATCGGTATCTGGTTATTGTTGGCAATCGGTAATGCAGCGAGCGACGCGCTTGAACAGCCATCGCCTATAATAGCTGCAACGTGCTGTTGCACGAGTTGATTCACTGCTTTGAGTGCTGCCTGCGGGTCGCATTTCGAATCCGCCTGGACAACGGTAATATTATTCGCATTTAGCGCTTTCTTGGCGAGCGCGACACCTTTGCTAGTACCAAAACCCATCGCACTTGACCCGCCGCTAAAAGCCATCATCAATCCAACTTTGATGTTCGCGGCTGGTTTCGGTTTTTTCTGCTGGTGCTTCATAAAGTAGAATCCGCCGCCAAGCACGACCAAAATAATAATTACTATCAGAATCAGCATAGGCAGTTTCTTTGATTTTTTGGGCGCTTCGCCGCTTGCACCGGATGGCGGAGGAGTTGGCGACGTCGGAGGCTGACCGGGCGGCGTCGAATCGGGCGGTAGGCCGCCGGAAGCGGGACCAGACCCTGCGGGCGGCGTCGGCGCCTGTTCAACGGGGGCAGGCGGAGCAGTTGCCGTAGCCGGCGGCTGGTTAGCGCCGGGCAGCCCTCCATTCGGTACCGGCGCGGCGTTTGTATTGTTATTTACTTCTGGAACTTGAGAACTTGGTTGCGGTTCGTTTTGTGTATCCATAATGCTAATGATTGTACACCTAAACAAACACCGATAACAGCATATACACAGAGGTATCTATAAATTACGCGGCGTTACTGCTGAAGACTTCTTTGAGAATCTGATTTATAAGGTCAAGAGTTACGTTTTATTACCCATGAATATCCATTGGACGCCGAATTTGTCGTAGAATTGGCCGTATAGTCCGAACGGCATTTCGTGCAGTTCCTGCAGGCGGGAATTATTTTTGCCGTCTTTCAGTTTGTCGAAAACCGGTTTTAGTTCATCGAGATTGCTGCCGATTACAAAAATCGCGTACGTGTTGCCCTGGACTGCATCAAACTCAGGTGAAGCCATCCAATCAGTGGCAGATATTTCAAACGCACCGCTTTTCAGTTGCGCGTTGATTATCCGGTCGTGTTTTTCCGGTGGGAACATAGCCTTCATTGGGGTGTCACCAACTTTTGAAAGCGCCAGCTCGCCACCCAAGCATTCGTGATAAAACGTCATGGCCTCGGCACAGTTGCCATCGAACAATAAAAATGGAGTACATCGTAACATGACACTATTGTAACAGCAGTTATAAATTCTTTATTAGAATTCTACGCCAGAATCTTGCGTAAAAGTGTGCTAAGCTTGTCTTTTTCTGAATCGTTTAGTTTATCCAGGCTTTCGGAACGGTACGCAATGATTTTGGCGACGATTTCTTGGCGCAGCTTTTCGCCTTTTGGCGTAAGCGAGATGATTTTGACGCGGCGGTCGCCTGGTTTTTCCTGGCGGACTATGTATTCCTGGGCGAATAGCCGGTCGATGATGCCCGTAACATTGGATGCGTCGCAGTTGAGCATGTTAGCTATTTCATTCATCGATAACGGTTTGTCCGGCAATATCGAACAGAGCGTGTAAACCTGCACGAACGTCAGCCCATATTCATCGGCGATCTGAATTAGGCCTTTTTTGCCCCTAAAAGAGACCAGTAAAAGCTGCCACAGTAAATTATCTTGTAAACCTGACTTATCCACACTTATATTATACTTTATAATGTCAATACTTGACTAGTTCAACCATTTGGAAGTAAGATACTTGATATCATCAAATATTTAATACTTGAAAGGATGAACTTATGAAGCGATCAAATTGGTTGACTTTTACGCTAGTAGCCATCGCCCAGTTCATGGTTGTTCTGGATACGTCCATCACAAATGTCGCACTGCCAACTATCAAACAGCAGCTGCATTTTACTAACAGTTCTTTGCAATGGGTCATCACCGCATACGCGCTGACCTTTGGCGGGTTCCTATTATTGGGCGGCCGGGCGGCTGATCTGTTCGGGCGCCGGCGCACACTTGTTGGCGGCATGGCAGCGTTCACCGCTATATCATTTCTAATAGGCATTTCGAATTCGGAAACACTGCTAATTGCTTTGCGAGCGCTGCAAGGCATGGCAGCGGCGTTCATGTCGCCCGCGGCACTGTCTATAGTATTGACGACATTTCGCGAGGGGTCGGAGCGTAACAAAGCCCTGGGTTATTGGACGCTTGTCGCAACTGGCGGCGCTGCAGTCGGGTTACTTTTGGGCGGAGTATTGACCGAATACTTCGGCTGGCGCTGGAACTTCTTTGTCAACGTGCCGGTCGGCATCGCCATCGTGGCCGCAATCTTACGGTTCGTGCCGGCACATGCGCGTGCAGAAAATAGCCAGAACCTGGATTTGCCAGGCGCCTTGCTAATCACCAGTAGTCTGATGTTACTCGTGTTCGCGTTCAGCCAAGCGCCGTCATGGGGCTGGCTCACTGCTTCCACGCTTGGAACAATTGGCTCGGCGTTAGTGCTGTTAGCGTTATTCGTCCTGAACGAAAGCCGGGCCAAACATCCGCTGGTACCGCTCTCGATCTTCAAAATCCGCAATGTGACCGGTGCTAACCTGATGATGGCCCCGATTTACGCCGGAATGCTTGGCTTATTTTTCATCATCACTTTGTACGCACAGACAATCTTGCATTATTCGCCTGTGTTAACCGGTTTGAGTTTCCTGCCTTTCCCAATAATCCTTGGCTTGATGTCGACGCAAGTCCCTAAGCTAGTTGGCAAATACGGCTTTAAACGATTTTTGGTGGCTGGACCAATCCTTGTAGCAATTGGGCTTGCACTGCTGGCCCGCGTACCGGTACATGGTAACTATTGGACTGATTTACTGCCAACATTCATCATCATGCCGATCGGTATCGGTTTGACCTTTATGCCGATTATCGCGGCCGCTACTTCCGGTGTACCTGGCCATCTGGCTGGGCTAGCTTCCGGTTTGATTACGACGGCTCAGCAAATGGGAGGCGCGCTTGGGCTGGCAATCCTATCTGGTGTTGCAGCATCGGTTACGGCATCATCGTTGCAACTTGGCCAGTCGGCAGCGTTAGTCCACGGATTCAGCCAAGCCATCTGGGTGGCTGCAGGCTTCATGGTTTTTGCCGCGATACTGGCGATTTTCGTGATCCGCCAACCAAAACCGAGCCCAGCCGAACCTGAACATCAAGATGACCAACCAGCACAGTTCCGTCCTGCCCACACCAGGCCGCATCAGCTAAAGCAAGTTAACGAACCGCTTTCTTAAAGCAATACCGTCGCGAACAGAAAATCCCATCTTTAAATAAATAGGATGGGATTTTTGATATCGAGCACAATTCAAATTTGCACCAACAAATTCAATATTTTGATGGTATAAGTGTATTGTGCCAAACCTAAGCGAACTTACTAAAAGAGTCAACTATTACCACGACGCGTTCAACTGGGCTGGAGCGTGGAATGCCGAGACGATTGACCCCAGGTTTGCAGCGTCCGTGAGCTGGCAATCGATGCGCGGTTTTTGCGCGGTATCCGCATGTGCTTTGCTTAGCCGGCTTCAGATAGATTTTCCAGATGAAAGATTAGTGGTCGCAGCCGGCCAAGTCGTGGCATCGCCATTCGCTACTTACGGGGTGAATACGCTGATGAGCAGACGCATTTACGGTCTCGATACCGAAGCAATGGATAAGGAATATACCGATGCGTACCATCAAGCTACACAAATACATGACGAGCCATTCAAAATAATCATTGATGACCATGTGTATGTTAGCCGCCACGCAAAAAATTTGAAAGATATGGCAGTAATCGGTATAGCCGAAAGCCAGACCTCAAATGTTGCGCACATTGAAATCAAGCCTGACAAGCCATATCTACCGCCAATCGTACTGCCATCACTTCTGCCACATACGGTCGTTGCAACACGGGCAGAGCTGCGCGCCGCCGGTATAATTTACGAGACAAATATTGAAAATAGCCTCGACGATTGGCTGGCAGCCGGCGAATCAACCAGGTTGCCCGAACGCGTGAACATAGCCCTAGGGCGGCTAGCCATCTTAGAACAGAGCGGAAGCCCCCTATACTGGAGTGCACCACATTCGTGTCCAGCGTGTTAAATTGGTATTGATTCTGAGGCGCTCAGATATAGACTTCGTGAATCTGCTCGATATTTGCGCAAGAAAGCGCTTATTTCAAAACGGGGAAATATACTTTGTCCGGTGTAATTTTTGAAACTTGGGCAAGTTCCATGATCGCGGCAATCGCCCTCGGTGATACAACTGCCACAACATTCCCCCTATGTTCAATTGGCGGATTGATCCGTGCGATAGTATCTTCAAGACTGCTTCGTATACCGCCCGTCAGCCACAACGCCGGGTTTTCATTCAGCTGATTTATCAACCGGGAATACGGTGTGTAATACTCATCAATTGCTAACTTTCTACCTAAGAAATCTGCTGTCGCGGCGTCCGATTCCAGACCGTCAGCATGCAGTACGACGGGGTCGACGAAGCGGCCGGCAATGCGCAGCTTTATTGATGCGGCAGTTACTTGCGCATAGCCGCATTCCGTAAACCCGTGGAAGCCATTATCGAACTCTGGCGGGCAAACTAAAGCAACATTAACAATCTCAGGCATACCAGTTCCATATTTGATTACTAAAATATAATATATTTCAATATATGTCAAATATTTAAAGCGTCTCTCGCCGCAATCTAATGTG
>DATIJK010000008.1:0-2656 GCA_035478715.1 Saccharimonadales bacterium (SeqCode) | reverse complement strand
AGCGTCGCGGGTGCAATACAGCAGCACCTTTTCGCCTTCGTAAATCTTGCCTTCGTCGTATAACTTTTTAAACGCCCACCAGATCGACTCCATATACGGCTTGTCCATCGTCCGGTAAGCACCGTTGAAATCTACCCAACGTCCTATCCTGTCGATGGTGTCTTCCCAAAGTGAACCGGTCAGCACCATGTTCTCTCGGCAGGTCGTGATGTATTTCTCAAGACTGACCTTGGTGCCGATATCCCGTTTATCCTGGATTCCCAGCTTTTTCTCGGTGAATACTTCCGCTGGCAGTCCGTGGCAATCCCAACCCCACACACGCTCCACACGCTTGCCCTGCATGGTCCAGAAGCGCGGTACGGCATCTTTTACGATTGAGCTTAGCAAAGTACCGTGGTGCGGCACGCCGGTGATGAACGGCGGCCCGTCATAGAATACATAGCCGTCTTCTTTCGGGCGAAATTCGACCGATTTTTCAAACGTCCTGTTCTTCTTCCACTGCTTAACTAGATCTTTTTCGTATTCGATAGCTTTGCGGCGTGTTCCCTGTTTGAATTTCATGCTTTTCTCCTTTGAATAAAAAATCACCTAACTGGTCATCGGAATCCACTTGCGTGGACGGTACCATCCGATTTCCTTTAGGTGATCCTAAAAGCGCTTGATTCAAGGCTATAACGGGCTAACCCGTCGGGTTCTAATTTGCTTTAGCAAATTATCCTGAGCGAAGTCGAAGGATACTTGCTAGCCATTTCTTCCCGCTGCTTTCGCGGCTGATAACCGCTAATCCTGGTGTCTCAAACCAGAAACGCATTTCCCAATGTGCATCTTAGATTATACCCGTAACGCTTGCATTTCTCAAGTACTCCACTGTTAAGCACGTTCTAGAATTAGTGCAGTGCAAGGCGACAGCGAAGCGCGGACGGAGCCGTACTTGTTGGTACGGCGGAGGAGCACTGGAGCTGGTAACGCAGCAATGTGCTGATTATTGAGCGTGCGCACTTTATCTAGAATAGACGTAGCCGGCGACCTCTTGCATCAACGGCAGGTCCTGCCCGACCCACGCCTTGACCAGTTGCCCATCATCTGACAAAGCCAATATTGCCGGATTCTGCATGACGTCATACAGACTTGCCGTCGCACTTCCATCACGGCTATCAATGTCCACGACTGTAATTCTGTTTGAGTAATCTTCGTGCTGATATTTAAAATCGCGGATAAATTCCTCAACTGGGCGGCTGAATTCGGAATTCGGTCTGTACAATACAAGTACTTTCATAGTCTTCTTTCAATTAAGCATAGCACGCTTACGGTTTTACGACCAGACTGCCAGCCTAATGCCAGTAAAGTTCATCGCATAGAAATCTGGATCTATATAATGTAAATATCGCATCGATTTTACAGATGCAATCGATGCGATATTTAACGTTTTTGCTTCCGATTATTTAGAACCGAAAACAACTAGCTGCAGCCGGTCGTTGAGCCGCACGACGTGCAGACATAGCACGTACCTGCCCGCTGCGTCTGGTTGCCGCAGTTGTAACAAAGCGGTGCCGTGTCGTCATTGAATACCGTTTTTTTAGTTATCGATGACTTGCCTTGACCAACACTGCTTGCAGCCGATTTTGGTTTTTGGCTCTCACTTTTGTCAGCATCCTGCGAGCTTACTGTTTCAGCTTCTGGGACGTTTCCACTGTCGAGCAACGTTGTTTGCGATTCGTTCGCATCCAGATCGATATCGTCTATTGAAACGATTCCAAGCTCAAGCTGGTCGTCGAAAGGCAGATAATCGAATGCCAGACGGCGCATGATGTAATCCGTAATTGAACTGGCCGTGCGAATCTCCTTATCATCGGTAATACCTGCCGGAGCGAAGCTGGTGCCGCGCAGTGTCTTAACGTAACTCTTAAGCGGTACACCATACTGCAAACCATGGCTCACGGATATCGCGAACGAATCCATCAAACCCGATAGGGTCGACCCCTGCTTGGATATACTGACAAACAGTTCGCCAGGCGTACCATCGTCGTACTCGCCTACCGTAAAGTAACCGTCCAGATCCGCTAATTCGAAATGATATGTACGGCTCTTACGGACACGCGGCAATTTACGCCTGACTGCACCTTTTACGACGAATTTGTTATCGAAAGCTTCAGCGGCAGCTGTCGATACGGCTTCGCTGATACCGGTTGCGGCCGGAGCTGTGGCAGTTGCAGGCGCGTCGGACTTATCGGCATCTTTCTTGGCCATGCTGAGCGGCTGGGCTACTTTGCAATTGTCGCGGTAAATCGCCACGGCCTTCAAGCCCATTTTCCATGCATCTATATGTAGCTGCTCGACGTCCTCGACAGTGACCTCTTCGGGCATGTTAATGGTCTTGCTGATGGCGCCAGAAAGGAACGGCTGGACCGCCGACATCATCTTTACGTGGCCCAAATAATGGATGGCGTTATCGCCCATCGAGCAGGCGAAAACTGGCTCGTGTTCCTTCTTTAAATGGGGTGCGCCAAGTATTGTCTTTTCGACATCAATGTACGCCACAATTTCGTCTCCTTGCTTTTGCGTGTAGCCTAAAGCTATCAAAGCACGCGGCACAGTCTGGTTGACGATAACCATGTTACCGCCGCCCACTAATTTCTTCATTTTGACCAATCCAAGA
>DATIJK010000007.1:0-4173 GCA_035478715.1 Saccharimonadales bacterium (SeqCode) | reverse complement strand
TGGCGGAGAGACAGGGATTCGAACCCTGGGTACGGTTGCCCGCACACACGCGTTCCAGGCGTGCCAATTCAACCACTCTTGCATCTCTCCCTACCTTATTTTTAATCTGGCGTGCACCTAACGCGGGCTGATACAAAAATTATTCGAGCCCGCTACATTGTCAAGCCGTAAAGGCTTTACTGGCATCAACCACCAGGCCATCTCTCCAATCGGATGAATCTTATTATACAAAATATTATAAATTGATTAACACCTTGCAATAAAAAACATAAGCGTTGTATTATTCTACATATACTACAAACATTAAAAATTATGGCAAAATTATAATTCTCAACAGAAATGGCTTAAGGTCGAGCATGAGAGCGAAAAAAAACGTCAAATCAAAACGTAGCACAGCTGTAAGTAATCCATGGCAAAGCTGGCGCAATAAACAGCGCATGGCAATAGTCTTTGTAGTGGTAGCAGTCGGATTTTTAGTTGGCGTGATCGGATTCCGTATGGTTAATAGCAGCGATGCTGCTACCGGAAATCCGATCTGTATGGCATTGCATCCCAGCTTATGCCTGGTGTCGTACGGACCATACCATTTTGAAGAAGTCGGGTATCAAAATCATTCTAATTGGTCGCGTATTTCAGTCGGATACTCAACGTACATGTTTCAGAACAATGCCGGTAATTGTCTGCGCGTAGCGAATGACGGCTACAAAGTTGAAGTCGGCACAGAAAACTGTACCACAAGCATTAACGCTGACAAGTGGTATTTAAAGGGTAGCCCCGCATCGTACTATAATGCGGCACATAACTGCTACCTGTCGGTTAATAACGCAGGTAGCGTACCGCGGACGGTGTATTGTTGGCACCCAGTAAGTGGTGTTGACGCACACTGGACTTACTAGCACTTATAAGGCAATCATTGCAGCAATCCTGCATCGGTAGTTGAAGTTCGCATTTTTGATGCAATAAACGAACCAAATAACAAATATGTTGTAATGTTGTAAAAAATATTGTAGTAAATTAGGTTTACTCCTTGCTCACTTGGCAAATTCAGGATTAAACTTAAAATATGGGTAACACTCAATTTCCAATCCGCACCGGCCTGCGACCGATTTATATGGCAAGCTATCGATTTTTTGCTCCTCACCGTAATCCCAATTACGCTTCGTCACAAGAAAATCAATATTTTATCCACGTAAAACAATCGCATGCTCGGAGAGGATTGGAAAATGAGTGCTAACGCACTTATAGAACTTCAGGACGTCAGTAAGTTGTTCGGTTTTGGCGATGCTACGACATTGGCGCTCGATGAAGTCAATGTCAAAATCGATAAGAATGAATTTGTTGCAATCATGGGCCCCAGCGGTTCAGGTAAGTCGACACTGATGAATATCATTGGACTGCTCGACCATCCGACACACGGTAATTTCCAACTGAACGGTCGGTCGGTAGCAAAATTATCCAGTAACCAACGCGCAAAGATCCGCCGCGATACCATCGGATTTATATTTCAGTCCTACAACTTGTTGACTCGTATGACGGTGCTTGAAAACGTTGCGTTGCCGCTTGCGTACAAAGGTATGACGGTGAATCGGCGGCTCAAAGCGGCCAGCAATATGCTCGAACGTGTTGGTATGCAGGAGCGCGAATATTTTTATCCGAATCAATTGAGCGGCGGCCAAGTGCAGTGTGCGGCAATCGCGCGGGCGCTCGTAAATAATCCCAAACTGATTATCGCCGACGAACCGACCGGAAATCTTGATAGCGAAGGCAGCCGGCTGGTGATGGAATTACTCAGCGAAGTGCACAAGATGGGCAACACGATCTTGTTTGTCACGCACAATCCGGAACTTACCCGTTACGCCAGCCGCGTGGTCTACATGCGAGACGGCTCGATAATCCAGGACGAAGCTACACTGTTTGGCGAAGTCGCCGCAACGGCACTCAAAGACATGTACTCGATACAGCGGACCACGGTCGAAGATGATCTGGCAGGAATATCCGCCCTGATGAAAGCTGTTCCCGGCCCTGCATCGCCCTACCGCCGCGCACCAACCCGCAAAACTGCAACCAAGCGTAAACCCCGAAAAACCACGCGTAAGACGACGACCAGGCGCAAGACAGGTGCTGCCAAATGACGACAATCAATCAAGGTAATATCAAGATGGCAATCGCCAGTTTGCGCAGTACAAAATGGCGTAGTTTGCTGACGATGCTTGGAATTGTAATCGGTGTCGTTTCCGTTGTGACCGTCGTGGCCATCGGCGAAGGCATCAAGCACCAGGTTGGTTCGCAGATCAACCAGCTTGGACGTGATCTGATTACCGTGCGGCCCGGGCAGTTGGTGCAACGGTCGCAGACGGGCGCGATCAGCGGCGTCGCGTTGTTTCCGGGCGCCACGACGGGCGGATCGCTGAGCAATCAGGATTTGCAGACAGTCCGCAATACCGATGGAGTCCAGCAGGCGGTTCCGCTTGGACTTGTATCGGGCAGCGTATCTTCGGACAAACGAAACACCAACGTTCCGGTCATCGCCACTACTTCGGAATTGCCGGCAATTTTAAACCAAGGTCTTGCGTTTGGCAGTTTTTACGGTTCTGATGTGACGGATCAGCCAAATGTCGCGATCGTTGGTTATCAAGCTGCGTATACGATGTTTGGCGAGCACAACGTACCAGGGCATTCATTCAATTTTCTAGGGCAGAATTTTGTCGTCCGGGGTGTATTCAACCAGTTTGATACCAGCCCATTGTCGTTCAGCACGGATTTTAATAATGCGATATTCATTCCCTATTCTACAGCGGAATCACTCACGCAAAACAATCTGACCCCATACGAGATTCTTGCAAAACCGTCGGATCCAACCAGTACAAGCTCAATCGTCGGCAATATTTCCGCAACGTTGCGCCAGAAACACCAATACCAGCAACGATTTACCATTTTGCAACAAGATGAAAGTCTGGCTGTCACGAATAATATACTGGATCTGCTTACTAAATTGGTTGCCGGAGTTGCGGCAATATCGTTGCTTGTCGGCGGTGTCGGCATTATGGACGTTATGCTCGTTTCGGTCGCCGAGCGTATGCACGAAATTGGTATTCGCAAAGCGCTCGGCGCAACAAATCAGCAGATTCTGGGCCAGTTCATGATGGAAGCGACCGTCCTGAGCCTGACTGGCGGCATCATCGGCATATTGATCGCATTTTTGGTCGATTATTTATTGCATGTGTTTACAGACTTAACCCCATACATTAGCTGGCAGGTCGTGTTGCTCGCCACGTTCGTATCGTTGATGGTCGGTGTAGTTTTCGGCTCTATTCCGGCACTAAAAGCTGCCCGCAAAGACCCCATCGATGCACTCCGAAACGATTAGTTATTAATACCTAAATATTGCCAGTGCCAAGGCTCAGGCCGCATGCCATATTTATTGCCTTCAACCCACGATTCGTAAAACCCGAAACTGTTTGCATGTTTCTTGAGCCATTTATATTCAACGGTATTTTTAAATTCATCAAGCTGTGTATCAGATGGCAAGCCATCAATATTTTTGATATCCAGAGCAGTTTTACTTGCAGACGTGTGCTGCGAATACGCCGGCGGTGAGGCGTGCCTGATCGATTTTGCAATGTCTCCGTTGTATGCGGTGTAAAGCCAATACACGAACGTAATAATTTGTGATGCCGGAGATCTGTACGCTGACTCAATAAGTAATTTTCGATTTGGATAATCATTCTGAAATGCGGCATTCATGGTATTAAAATTTTTTAAAATTTGATCCGGAATGTATACATCACTAATTTTTTGCGCCTGCCCATTTATTTTAAACTGCTGTTCTGAAAGTATTGCTAGTCTATTTGGTACCTCTTCCAATCCAATATACGGTGTTTTAACGCCGAAATTTTTCGGATTCAGATTCAAAATTTTTTCTACCAATAATTTTTGGTCATTGCTTAACATTTCATCGAGCTGGCTAAATCGTAGCGAATAATTTATCTTCCCTAGCTTCCTATTTTTCTCAATGGAATCTAAAAATTCCTTCATAGTTCCCATATCAATATGCGTCGGATCATTGTTCACAAGCGAATCATACAAGACGTTAAACGTTTTTGAAAATAAAAGAAAATAATGAAAATAAGGTCTCACCTTGAGAGGTGTTATTTTGTGCAATCTGCGATTTTA
>DATIJK010000006.1:0-5468 GCA_035478715.1 Saccharimonadales bacterium (SeqCode) | reverse complement strand
ACCTTGAGAGGTGTTATTTCGTGCAAAATAAAAATCGTCAGTTTTTGCTGACGATCTTATTTTGGCTCCGGAGGCCGGACTCGAACCGGCAACCCTTCGGTTAACAGCCGAATGCTCTACCATTGAGCTACTCCGGAATATTGATAATGAGACACGCGAAACCGTGTTTCTCAACGCCCCGCAAGTTCGAGTACAGGACTGCTCTTTTCCCTCATCTGTGGAAAATTATAGGCTGATTATAGCGAACAGCGTATCCGGTGGCAATAATAATTAACAGCTTGATTTGTATTTGCCATAAAAAATTATCAATTCAATTGGGGTAGGTTCAAAAAGTTGTGTGCCTGAAAGGCTGCAACATGCGATAAATTAGCGCTGTCGACCCAGAGGCGGCCAGCTTCGTTTACTAGCGGAATATCCATAATAACCCCGGTTAAAGGCCGCGCGATTACAACTTGAGGATATGTCGTTTCGATATCCGTTGTGAGCACAGCTGTAAACGCCATTTCGCCTAACGCGGGGCGCAACAGCTCGGAAATAGGGTTTTGGACATCCGACTCATTCACGGTGCTGCGTCCGAAAGTAATAATACCTAGTGAAGTTTGACCGGCTTTTTTAGTAATCGCTTGATACACGAAGGCTCGCTCGTTTCGATGATGCGCGAGAATATCATTTAAACCATGCTGTTTGCCGCAATCGGGTGGAAAGCGGACCATCCAATCATCGGAGCTGTCGACACGTATGCTGGCCAGTGCGGCATCAATTGCTTCGGTAACAACGCCCTTGATTACCTCATACATATACTAAAATAAAACACATTAATTGCGTGTTTGTCACTTTCAATTCATACGCAAACTAATTTGCTATTTCAACTTCATAAAGATCTGCTTGCTCTTTGCTTTGCCCTTCTCTTCTATTTGGGTGCGTGATTTGCGCAATTTTTGCGGTACTTTTTTGAGTTGCTCACCGACGTACTTTGTCCTGCGAATCAGTTTTGCGGTCGGGTGCGTCAGTTTAAGAAACGCTTCTTCGTACGCATCCACCATTTTTTCATTCGAGAAATATTGCTGGACATGCTCGCGGCAATCGCGTCGATCGATCTTGTCGATGCGGTTTACGGCTTTAATCATTTCCCCGATACTTTTGACTACATAACCGGTCTTGCCGTGTTTGATGATTTCTGGCAGCGCGCCGCGCCGGAGTGCTATCGTAGGCGTACCGCAAGACATGGCCTCGATGGTCGTGATGCCAAACGGTTCTTCCCATTGCGAAGGCATCAGAAATGCTTTTGCCTTTTGGAAATATTTTGAAAGATGGCTGTGTTCGATAAATCCCAGGTACAGTATCTTGTCATTAAGGAACGGTTTGACATACTGGTCGAAATAATCCTGACTTTCGGGATATGTCGGACCGATGATCAGTAGGCGATTACCCGTTTCCCGCGCGATCTGAACACATTCTTTGATGCCTTTTTCCGGTATGATCCGGCCGACATACAATAAGTAATCTTCGCTCGTCTCGCTGAGTGTGAATCGATGCGTATCAGTCCCGTCATAGACGTTTGCCAGATACGGCAGGTCAGGCGCGTCGCGCCGTTGGTTATTGGAAATCGAAATAAAGTGTTGGTTGCGGGTCGCGTAGAGTTCAAAGAGCTCTTTATACCAGGGGTAAATCGGATCATGCAACGTATAAACGATGGGCACCTCGCGGTGGTCTCTTGCTGCAGCCAAGGTAGTCTCGGGATGGTGGATATGCACGACGTCATAACTGCCGCGGCTGGCGCGGGCCAGCATGTCACGCGCGAAATACTGGTCCCACAAGTTCGGAACATGATGCGTCATTAATGCTTTATTGCCGAAGAGAGTATTCGTTTCGGCATTGTTATGGACAAGGGGCCGCAAGTTCATCGTGTGAACGTTGATTCGAGAATCGTGAAAACGGGTGCCCAGGGGTCCAAAGAAATCAATCTGATGGCCTTTCCGAGCTAAGCCTTCGGCTTCTGCCACGGCTACGTCAATCGGCGCGTAAACCAAATCAGCGGGTCGCGGGACTGGGATATAGCCCCGGACCATAATGGCTATCCTCATGAGCACCTCTCTAGATTTACAGCAATCATTATCTCACACTTTAAAAGTGTTTGATATTTATGTTCCCTGCTAAACGCGTACCGTCATCTTGATTTAAGCGCGCTACGGATACTTCGGTCTTCGTCGCGTTTTTTCAGCACTTGCCGTTTATCATAACTTTTTTTGCCTTTGCCGATAGCGATGCGGAGTTTTATAAATCGTCCGGAGTTAAGAATCTCCAGAGGAACGATTGTCCTGCCCTGTTGCTTAGCATCGATGAGCGAATCGATTTCCCGGCGTTTTGCAAGCAGTTTGCGTGCCCTGGTCTGGTCCGATTCGCTGATGAGAATTCCGCTTGATCCCGTAATAGTGGCATTTATCAAAAGTAGCTCATTATCTTTGCTGACGGTCACATACGCACCGCGAAGATGCCCGTGCCCCATCCGCAGCGATTTCGTTTCCGCACCAGATAGTGCCAAACCCACCACTAAACTATCACCGAGCTCATAATCAAACTTCGCCCGCCGATTCATAATTCGTTTCGGTTGGTTGGCCTTCTTCTTAACCATGCTGAATATTGTAGAGTAAAACAGACTATTTGACAGCAGTTAAGCGTTATATAATGAAAAGCATGACCGCAGTGGAGGTGGCACCAATCTCCGAATTGCAAGTGAACCCCTATTTAAATATAAGTAATGCTGCAGTTCTGAAGCTTGCACAAGAAGGTGACGTACAAGCCTTTGGGGAATTGTTTGTCCGCCATGCCGATATTGTGCACAATGCAGCATATAGAATGCTTGGACCGGATCGAGCTAATGAAATGTTAGGTGAAGTTTTTGAGCTAGCCCTTGCGGGAATCGGTAAGTTTGTGAACGGCGCTGCGGATCCAGAAAATAGTGGTAAAACGACCGTCGGCGGTTGGTTATACAGAATCACGGTAAATGCCATATTGTCCAACATTAGATCTGATAACAGGCGTTATAACGCAGAGTCGCCCCTGGTTGAAGGATTTGAAATCGCTTTTGGCCACACAGCGGTTAATGCGCTGACATCTGAAAAACGTTCTGCCCGATCCCGCCACCGAGCAATGAGCAAGGCATTGCTCAAACTAACCCCAGACTTTAGAGAAGCGCTCATCGCCTGTCATGTCAATGGCATGTCTTATGAGCAGTTTGCAGATTTAAACGGCATTAAGTACGCTACTGTCCGTACGCGCGTCCATCGCGGTGTACGGGAACTGCTTGCTGCAGCTGGTGTCATAGACGGCAAAAAAAACCGCAGAAATGCCCAATTAGTCGCGGCGTACATAGGTGCATAGAACATTTTTGTGAAAAATACATATTATGATGTAACATTTTAAATATGGCAGAACGGCAAGCTTCACCATTAAATCGTCTCTATGCATGGGCAATGTACGATCAATTATCTGCGATTTGTATGAAGTATGCTGGTGTAGCCCGTATCGTAGTCGGTGATAATCCGACGCGCTGGTATGCAACAGATACGTCGCTCGCCGTATTAAGTGAACTTACAGATAGGACTGCCACAAAAGGAGTTTTGCTCCAAAAAGATCGCTCGCTTGGTCGCAATCCAGCCAAAAGTACATTGCGGCGCGCCACTGTTTTTTATACGGACACGGGAGCCTTGCGCGAACAACAGCAGCAGCTCGAGCGACCCACGTTAAGGGCAGTTGCTTTTACTGTAGGGAAAGTAATTGTGGCAGGAGAGATTCAAGCCGCAGGTTTAAAAGAAGATTATGTAAGCGTTGCATTGCGGCAAGATCGACACGACAGAATGGTTGCGATCGGATTATTAGACCCAGACACTCGGCAATTTACTCCAGCTGAAGTCGGAACGTTGTGCTTAAATGAATTCGTTCCGGTCCGGGAATTTGCAGCAGGACGTCAGTATCCGGACGTACCGCTTCAGTGATGTTAATCCTTATTTGATAATTTCGCGTTGTATTCGCTTGCGGCTTGGTATTGTTGTTTTGCTACGTTCCATAGGTCGGGGTTGTTGAGTTTGACCTTGCGGTAATACCAGAATTCGGCGCCCCACAAGTCCATTTGTTTGATCCCTGTAGCTTCGCCGTACGTGAATCTGCCTTCCAGGCGTTTCGGGCTTAGCGAACCGTTTTGTTCTTCGATTGTAGTATCGACGAGATTCTTGCTGTGTGGCGGCCACGGTTCGGCTTGCAGTTCGTGGATCACCATGTTCTTCCCCTGCAATAGCTCGCTGCCGCCAGCCAGTGCTGCATAGAACCAGGCTGGGAACGGATATTCCACGTATCGTCCGATTAATGGCACCCAGACACGCTTGTAGACACTAACGCCATATTCGTCTGGCGTCGGTGCGTTAATCGGCCAGCCGATATTGTTGTTACTGCGGGCGATAATCACTGTGTGGCCCGGATCCTGCTGTTTGACAAAGTTGTATTCTGCAACGAGCCGTTCGCGGCTGTAGTTTTTGCACTCGCCAAAGACTTTCAGAAAATACTCGTTTTCGAGCTGATAACTTTCGAGTGCCGGATTGCCTTTATATCGTTCGATCACCTTTTGCATATACTGCTCAATCTGTGGCAGCCATTGCTGATATGGCTGTGTCGTATCGACCCAATTTGGCGGGTGGCATTCCGGCCAGCGCGGTTGGCGAAGTCCAATCGCAAGCGTTACCTTCGCGTGATTTGCATTGGCTTCGGCGAACTCCCAATCGAGCGTCTTAAAATTGTATGTTCCCTGCTTGGGTTCGATGTCGCTCCAGTAACTCACATATCTGACATGCTTGATGCCAAGTTCGGTAAACATCGCATGCAAAGTATCCCTTGGGTTCACGCCAAGCTGTTTCGCATATGCGGGGATGAAAGATGCGCCGAGCACGAGCGGTTTGCCTTCTTGCGTCCAGATATACCAACGTGCGACGCCATACGTCGAGCCGGCAATCAAACCAAAAATTAAAGCAAGTATTACAATGGATTTATGGAACCAGTTTTTGTTCCAGTACCACTTGCACCAATGCCAAAATCTAACGAAATAATTATCTTTCGCCCCGCCCTTGCCTGCAGATTTTTTGGTTATCCTTGCCCCGCCCATGTCAATTTAAGTTAATGTTTTGCTAGTATTAAGTGAATGACTGAAAAATTGCTCACGCTTACCATAGTTATACCAGCCTACAACGAAGAACACCATATCAAGCACTGTCTCGATGCCATCGCGGAGCAGTCCGTCATCCCTGATGAAGTCATCGTAATCGATAATAATTCGACTGATGCTACGGCTGAACTTGCCAAAAATTACGCTTTCGTCAAGCTTTTACAAGAGTCACAACAAGGCATTGCGTACGCTCGGAATCGCGGATTTGAATCGGCAACATGCGACGTCATAGGACGGATTGATGCAGATACCATTT
>DATIJK010000005.1:0-3163 GCA_035478715.1 Saccharimonadales bacterium (SeqCode) | reverse complement strand
TTTGATCCTTGCATCGCTAAAGAAACCGTATGCCAACTGTTGGTCCCGATCGAACCGACCGAACCGGATGCTAAAATCGTCGCGGAACCGCCAGTATTATTCTTGTACAATGACCAGGCGCCCGCATCACTCAACTGCAATACGTAACCATTGAAGTTGGCAACGTTGGTCACATGGCCGAACCGGCCGATCACGCCGGCGGTCGAATTGGCATTCTTAAATAAGATGCTTGATGTCACTGTGTAATTCGACCATGTGTTATCGCCGACAATCGTGTATGGCGGCGAAGTCGAACCCCAATCGATCGGATCGGTCGGCGTATTCTGCTGCAGGCAAGTGCCCGATACTCCCCCGGCGCAGGCCGCACCTTCGAACGCGCCGCTCATCGTCGCGAAATATTTGGCTTCGTTGCTGGAATCCATACTGGCGAACGAATCAGAAAACGGTAACGTGAATGTCCCCGCCGTAGGGATTGTACCCACATCGCCCTTGCTCTGGCCCGTCGTAGTCGTAAAACTATATATGTAGCCAGGTTGCAACGTGTAGGTAATCGCGCTGCTCGATGGCGTAACATCACCCACGTGTTTGAACCAGTTTGCCGGATCGGTGGAATTCAAGTTACTGGCCCATACATGCACGGCGCCAGTACTCAGACCGCCCGAAATAGTAGCGGTGATCGTTTGTCGCGAAGTTGCGGTGGACGTTTCGGCTACCAAGCTCCAATCGGAATTATTGGTCGATTTATAGGTAACATAACTGCCGTTGGTGCGGTCGCCGCCCAGGAAGCCGGTACCCGAATCAATATAATGCCAGCCCGGCGCCGTAAACTGTGTTGTATGCGCGAAAGCCCAGATCTGGTGGTTGGCGGTAAAGTAGCCGCTCCACGGTTCGGCGGCAGTTATTAGACCGTAATTTTCGTGGGACAGGCCTGGCGGCATGGCGTTTAATAATGGCCACTGGATGTATCCCGAAAGTTTTGCGTCCTGGTAGCCACGGTTGAATGTCCGCGCGATGTTAGCTGCCCCGGTATTGCCGTCCATGTGCCCGGCTTCGCTGATCCAAAGTGGATTGCCCAGCCCTACCGCTGTCGCCGTGCTATAACATTGCAGCCCTTTGGTCGGATAACCGCACACATCGTGCGCGCCGACGACACTGACTGCATTTTTGAGTGTCGAATCAGCTGCCATATCGTTCGCCACATCGAACGACGCCTGTGCCGATGCCTGGCTGTCGCCCCCAAATTTATCAGACGCGACAATCTGTGTGCTCGTATAGCCAGCGTTATTCAATGCGGTACGAAAATTCTTATACCACGTATCGTCATAGGCTCTTTCGTTCTGGCCCCCGATATAGTTGATTGTATAACCTTTCTGTTTGGCGCAGTTCAGCCAATCGATCAGATAAGTGATCGTGTCTGACGAGTTGAACGTGTGGCCAGACATCCAGCCCGGCGCGCCCCATGCCAGCGCGTATAGTTTGATATTCGGGTTCAGTGCCTTGGCCTGCTGCATCATCTGCCATTCGTACCCGGCATTGCAATTGATATTACCCCTGGTATGCTCAACGCTCAATTCAGCACCGTCAGTTGAGTTGGTGTCGCCGCCGATCTCAACTTTGAATATCTGTAGCGAAGCACCGTAGTTCGGCTTGAACAGTAAGTTCATCATTTGCGATTGCTGCGCCGTCGGATAATTGTTGATATACCGAGCATTTCCGCCCCCGCCGCTGATGGCGCCGATGCCGTCGAAAGTCCGCCCAACACTTGAGCCGTTTACCGAAATTTTCGTTAATGCACCGCTACACCCGCCGCCGAAAGTCACGAAACCCCCGCCGCTGGATTCAGCATCACTTACGGTGCAGGCATTGCCTGACGTCACTCCGATTTCAGATTCTATCGTTGATACGAATGTTGCAGCGTGCGTGATTTTCAAGAAGTAAAAACCCAATAACGCCGCCAATATAAACACAATTATTTTCGGCCCGCCATAGCGTTGGAACCGATAAGTAAACCCATTTGGTACCCGCTTTTGCAAACCAGAAAATTTCCGCGTCAGCTTCTTTCGAAAACCCGCTATGTCTTCACTCTTTCTCGAGTGTTTAGAACTTTCGGGCACAGTAATAAAATTATAAAACGCTGATAGAAGACTTTTCCGATTGGATTTTTGGTTAGACACACCCGCCTCGATTCTTACTATACATTTTGCAGCCGCCAGAAATAATGCGCAAGTGAAAAAAATTACTTACTGCAAAGAAGCTGTCAGACGGGCGATGTTGTCCAGTAGTTTTTGCGAATTTGGGCGCTTTTGCCATTGCGAAAGTTGCACGCGCTTTGATTTCGCAAGATACTTCTGCTCTACTCGTTCCAATGACCGCACCACTTTTGCATCATACGAAATCAACGTGACTTCCAGATCGAGCTGGAAAGATCGGATATCCAAATTACTGGAGCCGACGGTCGCGATATCGTCATCGATCGTGATGAACTTTGAATGCAGCAAAATCGGTGCGTCGTACAAGTAAATTTTGACTCCCGCCTTTAACAGTACTTCGTAATATGATCGCTGGGCATGGCCGACCATCCATTGGTCCATGACTTCCGAATTGATCATGACGACTTCCACACCGCGCTTAGTCGCACTGGTTATTGCAGTCGTCAGCGCATCGTCCGGCACAAAATACGGATTGACGATCACTACTTTTTTCTGCGCCAAGTGTAAAAGGTTCGTGAATAATTTCAGGTTGTTTTCGTCGTCATAACCCGGGCCGCTCGGTAAAATCTGTAACAGAGACGATCCGTGACTCCGGATAGCACTTGCTGTCTTGCCGGCCAATTGGTTATTTAAGAACTCGCCTGTTTCCGAAAACCAGTCGGTCAAGAATACTGCTGCAAGCTGCAAAGCGATGGGTCCGCGCAGGCGCACCACCAGCTCGTCATAATAAATAGTATCTTTGCGGTGATAGTCGCGGCGAATCAAATTCTGGGAACCGGTATAGCCTGTTTGGCCGTCGACTACGACAAGCTTCCGATGGTTGCGCAAATCTGGCCTGACATACCCATGCCCGGGAAATTTCAGGGGCAACATCGGCACCGCTTTAATACCGTCTGATTGAAACCGCCGCACCATTTTCTTGTACCCGGGATACCGTTTGGAGTTCAAAGAAA
>DATIJK010000004.1:0-13386 GCA_035478715.1 Saccharimonadales bacterium (SeqCode) | reverse complement strand
CCTGATTAGTGCTGGTTCCACGGTGCGAGTAATAATACTGGCCGCCAGCCGTAGATTCCATCGTTATCGGGAATCCGCCGGAACAATAGTCTGCATCCTCTGGCCAGCCTTCACCGGAATTTTCACAACTGCGTCCGCCCGATTGCCAGATATCGATGCCGCCCCAGTTATTGATAAACTGGTTGCCGGACACGATGATCTGATTATTGTACCGGCTGCCTGGCACGTCAAAGCCACCGGAGCTATTAAGATTCACTTGGCCGATACAATTTGAGTCGCCGCCGCAGCCGTTGCCGGTACCCCAGCCGCTATCCAAGAACAGATTATTTTCGATGTCAAGATTAAATCCGGTTTCTGAATGGATCGATGACGAAGAGCTTTTATCAAAATAATTTCCTGAAATGAGCGTGCCTGCATTGCCATTATCCAGCCAGATAACCAAGCTGTCACCGTGGCTATTATTAATAAACGCGTTGTCGGTGATGTCTGCGTTTAATGTACCCCACCATTTGCCGCCGCCCGAACAACCGCACCCGGGGTCGGGCAGGTAGTTGGTATCGAACACTTCGTTATAGCGGAATTTATTGTTGTGCCCGAAAACATTAATTGCATAGTCGCCCATCTTGGAAAAACAATTGTATTCGACAACACCCTCTTCGCCGCCGTACACGGCAACACCGAATCCTGGCCCGTGAGAATAGCCGTCATGGATATTATTGTGACTGATCGTCCAGCCGGCACCAGTGTAAATCGTGCCGGTCGTTATGTGCTCGTCATGTGCGATATCCAGATACGACACCGTAACACTGCCAGAATTATCGCTGAAATAGACAGGCATGTTTGCTGCGGCAGGCAGATCTAAACCACCAGTTCCAACATTGACGGTATAGCCGCTGGCCTCGGTACCGGAAACTGAGCTTGCCCGGTAAACATGGTCGCCAATGTAGAAGTTTTGCCATTGCACGAATGGCACCGTCGCATTTGTAATCGAGACAGTGGCAGCTCCCTGAGCAGCAGACGATGCAACCTTGCCGATCGGCTGCGACTGATTTGCCCACACTGAGCTTCCGGCTGATTTCCCACTTGACAACGCAGAGCCAAGTGTTAGGGTAGTGCCGCTAGCACTATCGATATGATACGTTGAACCATCAGAGAAAGTAACCCAATTTATATAACCCGGAATCGCCGTTGTAGTAGTTACTGATGTCGCGCCAGCCGAAGCACCTGACGCCAGCGTGCTAGCTCCACCCGAAAAATAGTTCGAACCGTTCTGTCCATTAATGCCATTGGCGTTTCCGCCGTTATCAAAAGTGGGCTCAGGAAATCCAGATGTCGATCCGCCGATAAATTGATCGCCGCTCACCGTGTCAAAACCTAGTGCTCCATAAGCTCCGCCTTCAAAAAAATACAGTAATGGCGTATTCGGATAGTTATACGCCGGGCCGGTGGTTGTAGCACCGGGGGCGAATATTATCGCAGCGGTCGCAGACGCGCCTTGCGCAGAAATATAGGATGGTAGCGGTGGAAGCGTAGTGCCATAACCGGTTAATGCTTGGTATTGAGATACCGTGTACGTCTGGCTGCCCGAGGCTAACGCATGGTACGTCCACGGACTTGTCAGATATTGCGCGGCATTGGCACCACAAATCTGATAACTTTGGCCGGGGACTGTCATTGCAGCTTTCGCATGCGGTTGCAGTGTTATATTCGCCAAGCCGGATAATACAAAGGCGGGTATCAGAACAGCGGCTATCATGGCCTTGCGACTCGTCACCACAGCCCGATTCCAATTCTTCGCAAAACGTTTTTTCACTAAATTTTTTGGTTACCCTGCACAATAATTTCATTAGCAATTATAAACGTAATAATGCTTAAAAAGAAAAGTATATTGTGAGCTGCCTTACAAATAATAAATTTAAATCAGCAGGCCACTTACGGCTTACTACAAACGACTTTGACACTTGATTATTACGTACCCCAATGCGTAAGGAAAATGGATAGGCAAGTGATGTCGACCGTTCCAGAGCGGTTCATGTTCGTTAATATCGTTGCATTGTTTGATCCATAAGCGGTCAGTAGCATCGAAAGGTCAGTGATATTAACATTGTTATCATTGTTGAAGTCGCCTATTTTAGTTGCGCTTCCAACTGTTACCGTCGTTCCGGCAGAATTACTACCTCCGGCTCCGGTACAACTTATGGTATATGTCGTGGTTGAAGTGGGTGATACTGAAGTTGAACCGGAAGTCCCGGATATAGAGAAGCCTGCAGGTGCGGTCGCCGAACAGCTCGTTGCACCCGAACTGCTCCAGGTAATCGTACTGCTTTGTCCAGATGTGATCGTGGGCGGAGCAGCCGAAACATTGACGGACGGGGCAGGCGTCGTGCCTGACTCTTGCTGCCAATCTGATTGGAAATGAGACAGATCTACCAGGCAGGCGCCGGCGGGCATGGACTTATTGGTGGTAGGGTCATGAGGAAGATCGCCGCAGGTGCCGTACCAGTCCAAAAACCATTGCCAGGAGCCGGTGTATGTATTTCCGTACCAGTTATTATTGCTGGGTGCTTCAGCGTTTGCGGAGATGCCTCCGGGAGGATAGTTCGGCGGAGCGGACAGTGCATTGAGGTTCTTGATTGGGTTGACAGTGCAGCCGGAGTCCCAAGACGGGCAGGCGGTGGTGTTCGAATTGCTCATCATAGCATTGCCTGGAATCATGTTGTCGTATGGCGGATCGCCGCCCATCTGGTACGCCATGAAGTTGGAACCGCAATTATTCGCGTGAGCGGCTGAACAGTTAGCTCCGACAGCGTGTCCGTCAAGTGATGTGCCCGCCGAAATGTAGCCCGGGTTAAATATGAAGTCGTTGCCGGTGACCGTGATGTGTGCGGTGCCCCATCTGCAGCCATCATAATACGAAGAGCTGTCAGGCGCCAACGGAGTAGCGGGTGTGGCACCGGCTGTTGCAAAAAGCTGGCAAGTGCCGGTATTGGCTATGTCGTTTCCGGCAGTGACGCTACTGGTAAGTGCCGGGGTGATGGTTACTTTACAGTCGTTGGCATAGCATGTCTCGCTCGTAGCTTTGTATGGCTCGACTTGCTCGACCCAACCGTTCAGCGAGCCTTTTCCACGTACGAAAGATACGCCGGTGAAGCTGGTTGCAGTTTTGCCGGTATAACTCAAGACAGCTCCTGTAGGGCTGGAATCGCCGGCACCTAACGCGTTGGTTTGGACGCGTAGCTGCCCTGAGCTAGGGAATCCGGTAGTCGTCGCGGCATTGATTGCCTGCGAACCATTCAGGGTCGTAACGTTAGTGGTGCTAGTGGTCGACGTTTGAATCGGGTCAGCGAAACCAATCTGATCATTCGTTGCGACCGAGCCATTCACCAGGACAGTGGTAGCACCGACTGAGGCGTTCTGGGCAAGCTGATACGTAGCCCCGCCGTGGTTGGTGTCGGCGATGTGCGAAAAGTAATACTGACCGGCCACATTGTTATTGGCCGAATTCGGGAATCCGCCGGTGCAGTAAGGGGAGTCATAGCCATTACCGTATGTTTCACCAGAGTTCAGACAGTTGCGGGCGCCTGACTCCCACACGCCAATACCTCCCCAGTCATTCGAAAAGGTGTTACCAGTGATATTGACCTGATTATTGTATCTGCTGTTTGGCACATTGAACCCGCCGGAACTATTCATGCCAACATCGCCGACATTATTGGAATCTCCCGGCCCAGACCCGCTTTGCCAGTTGTCGTCCTGGAACAGATTGTTTGTGATATTCAAGTTAAAACCGGTTTCGGCCGAGATGGCATGGCCCATGGTCTTATCGAAATAATTGCCGGAAATGTCAGTTCCAGTGTTGCCGTTATCGAGCCAGATTGCAGTACCGCCGTCGCCGATACCATTGTTGATCCAGGCGTTATTGTTGATGTCGGCGTTCAGCGACCCCCACCATTTACCGCCGCCTGAACAACCGCAACCCGGATCAGGCAAATAGTTAGACTCGTAGATTTCGTTGTAGTCGAATTTCGCGTTAGTGCCAAAGACGTTTGCGGCATAATCTCCCATCTTCGAGAAACAGTTGTATTCGATCGTACCCTGATCTCCGCCGTAAAATGCGACGCCAAGCCCTGGTGTAGGAGTGCCGGTGTTATCCATATAACCGTCATGAATATTGTTGTGCGTGACAGTCCAGCCAACACCGGTGTAAATAGTTCCGGTAGTATTGTGCGAGTCATGGACTATTTCAAGATACGATACGGTGACTCCGCCGGCCAGGTCACTATAATAGACCGGCGTATTGGCAGCTCCTGCAATATCAAGTCCACCGATGGTAATAGTGTAGCCGCCGGCTTGCGTACCCGAAACGGCGGTGACATTATAGCTATGATCGCCGATATTGACCTGCTGCCATTGAATAATCGGTATTGTCGTATTGCCCGTTAGCGTCAAGTTAGTGGCACCTTGCGCGTATGAGGTAGATAACTTAGCGATCGGTTTCGTACTGTTCGCCCATACTTGCTGGCCGGATGACTCGGCGCTGGTGATTGGCGAGTTTAACGTGATGGAAGTACCCGTATTGCTGGCAATTTGATAAGAAGTACCGTCGGCAAACGTAAACCAGACTATGTAGCCGGGGATTGCGGTAGTGGTCGTAATTGTTGTGGCTCCAGCGCTGACCGAGGAAGCAAGCGTACTTGTACCACCGGAATAATAAAAGCTGCCGTTCTGCGAATTAATGCCGCCGGCGCCGTTGGCGCTGTCAAATTTCGGTTCCGGGAACCCAGTCGTGGATCCGCCGATGAATTCGTCGCCGCTGACCGAATCTTCCGCCAACAACCCATAGTTACCGCCTTCGAAGAAGTGTATGATCGGCGTTTCCGGATTATCATAAGCGGGAACACTGGTGGTTGCGCCAGGCGCATAGATTCTAGCAGCCGGCGCGGAACCGCCTTGAGCAGAGATATACGACGGTAGCGGCGGCAGCGATGCACCGCCGGTCAGCAAAGCCTGGTATTGGGTGACCGTGTAATCCTGTGTACCTGACGCTAGCGAATGATAGGTGTACGGACTAGTCAGATACGTGGCGGCATTTGCCCCGCAAATCTGGTAATTCTGGCCGGGCGGTGACGCCAAAGCATGCGGATGCTGTCTGAGCGTTACACCCGCAAAACCGGACACCAGAAATACCGGTAGTAAAATTGCGATAGTTAACACACGGCGATTCGTCACCGCGGCCCTGTTCCACGATCCAGCCAGACGTGATTTCAAAATCATTGTTTGTTGGTTACCCTACACGTTTCAAGGGCAATTATAAGCTGTTACATTACAACAATGCAATAAATAATAAACTGAACGAACCTAGGTAACCTTTTTAATGCGCAGACGGTATATCGATGTATGCCTACGCCGTATCAGTAGTAAGAACAAGTTGTCTGCGCGACAACTTGCTGATCGCACGCTGCCAAGCTTCGTAGGCAATAAAGCCGTACATAGTAACGGTGTTCATGACTGCCCAAAAGAACAATAGTGCTGAATGATGGGGAGTGGTAAATGACAAAATTGCGTCAATACCAGTAATGGTGCCCAAAATAAAGTGCGGCAGAAACATCGTAAGCGGCACGCTGCTCGTCTGTTGATCACCCTTTGGTGTAACGGCATATGTCAGGCGTTTTTTCAAAATGACGCTTAGGAATGCAAGGAAATATATCGGCCATGCAGCTAGTGTCACTAGCTTTCCTTTGATCATTGCACCTGACTCGTTTTTAGGATCGATATAGAACTTTTGCAACCAGATAGTGATGAGCATCTGCCAAACCAACAATGGTATATAAAGGATTAGCATAGGGATAAGGGCCATGCTGGTCGATTGGATACCGAACATGAAAAATAAGGTCAACAGAACAACCCCGAGCAACTGTATCAATCCGTAAAAATAATGCTGTTGCAGCAATAGATAGTTAATCGCGTGGCGAAATTTCATCTTAGGCAACAATCGGGGACTATGCTTGAACAATACATCTATTAAACCGTAAGCCCAGCGCATCTGCTGGCTGAAATACGCATCCCAAGTGGCAGGACCTTCGCCAATTGCAAGTTTTTCGGGGACATAGACACTTTTCCAGCGTTTTGTATAAATGTTCATTCCGGTCAACAGGTCCTCGACAATATGGCCGGAATAGCCGCCGATTTCTTTGAGCGCTGCAACACGGATAACATGGTTTGCGCCGATCAACAGCTGCATGTCTTTGCCAAAATAACCTTTTTGCAGATTACCGTAAAAGCCGTATGCCTGCTCGGCTGCACCTTGCGCGATCCAAGATTCTTCGGTATTGCCGTAAATCTGGGGTGTGCCCACAAAAGCGACTTTCGGATCTTTGAAATAACCGAGCGTCAGCGTCAAGAAATCTTTGCGCGGGATGAAATCAATGTCCATCTGGGCTACGAAATCATAATCGTCTCCGTGACGGTCATGCCAGGCATTGTGATTGCCGCCCTTTGTTTTAGCCATATACGGACCATACGGCAAATTGTATTCAGGATTATTCTTACGGCTGAAATGATGCACTCCCAGCCGCTTGCAGATTTCTTTGGCTTTTCGGTCGTTGCCCTCATCCAACAGCCATGTGTCGTGTTCGTAATCTACAGCAACCATGGCTTTAAGGGTGTTTTCAAGCATTTCGTACGGTTCTTTTCCGGGGACGAACGCTGTCAAGAACGCTACACGCATTCCAGGCTTTGGTTTCATGTAATAAGGATGCTTCATGTCTTTTACGACCGTCCACGAAAAAGCTTCACTGACGAGCTGATGCCAAATCACATAAGATACGACACCGAATAACACGAAATCGAATGCGTGTTTCCATCCATGGTAATTTGCCGCGATATGGCTGGGCTCGAACCACCAGATGCCAAAGATTGAAGTTAAAAGCACACCGATAGCCATCAATATGCCGAAAAATATACGCTGGCGCTTGTTCATGACGCTGGCTTTCAACAGGGTTGATGGTGGGTAAAATCTACTCATTGAGCGTTATTTTAGCATAGTTTTGTTTTTTATTCAAGTTTATTTAATAACTATTTGACTTATTTGCTGAAGTCGATAATCATAAGCAGGTATGACTGGCCGGACTCATGATTTAGCCGCAATAACCGCTCTCGGAGTGGTGGCGTTTTCGTCCGTACCGCCTGCAATGCGTTTAAGTACCGTTTTGATTGCCGTTCTGGCAAATCAAATCGGCGGAATTTTTCCGGATATCGACCAGCCGACAGCGCCATTCTGGCGGAATCTGCCAGAAGGCAAATTCTTCGGCAAATTGTTCGGTAAAGGGGCAGGGGGTCACCGCTTTTTTACTCATTCAATCCTTGGACTCGCGGCTTTTGGATTTTTAGCAAATTTGCTATTGAAGTTCCTGCATCCGATCATGCCGCATGTGAACAGCGGCTATGTGTGGTGGGCGTTCATGATCGGTTTCGCATCACATATTGTAATGGACTTGTTTACTAAAGAAGGCGTGCCGCTGCTGCTGCCGATTCCGCTAAAGTTCGGATTGCCGCCAATCAGACGTTTCCGCATCACAACCGGCAAAGGCGTCGAAACATTTATCTTGTTCCCGGCACTACTACTTTTCAACATCTGGTTCTATGCCACCCATTACCAGACAATCACACACTTTTTTCATTCGTTAGTCCACTAAACGAGCGCGAATCATGCGATCAAAACGTGCAAACCAAAAGAATACATCCGCAAATCCGTGGATTGTGAAAGTCTTACTAATTAGTTTTGTATGTGCCGCTGTTTTCGTTGCAGTACTTTTTTGGCCAGCGCACGGCAAGCAGCAGCAACCCACCGGTGATACTACCGCCAATCAGATGTCCGCAAAAAAAGCACAACCAACGGTACATTGCTCTGTACCTGACCAGTCATTCTGTTATACGCAAATCAATTACGCAAACCTTATAAAACGCGGATTCTTTGCCAGTGCGCTCGAACAGCAGCAGCCGGTACGTGTCACCTGCGGCAATCCTGATGTGCAGACCGCGTATTGCGAAACAGCCCCGAAAGGCACCGTCTTGAACGCGTACAAGCTGACGGTCAGCGGCGCGACAGAATATCTGAGCAGGAACGATTACATCGCGTATTTCGCGTCGTTTCAGAAGGATTTTGGACCGTTCATTTTTGAAAATGATTCGACCAATAATGGCACGATCACGATGCATTTTAAAAGCTCAAAGTCAGATACGACCTATGCTATGAACTTTGCAAAGCAGTCTGGCGACTGGACGCTGCAATCGGTGACCGTTGACTAATTTTATATTGTATTATTAAAGCATTAGTGTAATGTCAAGATATGAAACGGCAGCACGAAGACAAGAGACAGACAAGCAAAACACACCTTATCGCGCCCGGTGTGTTGGCTGCGGTGGCAATCGCATTTTTTATCGTGGCTGGGTTTTTGTTTATGCGCTATGGCGCAGCCGCTTACTATGCGCATTACGGTAAACCGCTGCATCTAGGCAGAGTATCGAAACCCACCGTCCAGGCAGAAAGTTTGCCGCATTTTGATGTGACCGGAATCGTTTCATCCGCAACGGTATCGAGCGGCGATGTGCAGACAATTACCATTACCGCCACATCAGACCAAGCAACGAAAGCGACATTCAAAGCATGGCTCAAATACCCGCCAACGAACAAAGAAGTTTGGAAAAGCCCGAAAGATGTCTTGATAAGTTTCCCTGCGGGCAAATCAGTCACAAAAACTTTCAGCTATACGATACCAGTTACAGCTCATAGCGGATTATACAAAGTTGGCGTCATATTGACCTCTGAAGATGACTTTACCGATTATTTCGTGAATGAAGACTTGGCAGGATTTACCGTTCAATGAACTCATTTAATATCTCCATTCCGGCCAAAATCCCACCTCGATGGCTGCAAACTGCGCCATTCATCCTCAACGTAACTTCGGTTACGCCTGCGGTGAATGCCGTAGTTTTCGCTCGTCGAGCTGAAATTTTGACTCGAAAGCGAGATATAAAATGAGTTCAATGAAAAAACATCTTGCAATCATAAATATAGTTGCAGTAATTCTTTTTGTCGTCGGATTTATTTTCTTTTCTTCGTCACTCGCCGTAACACTGTATGTTATCAATCGCGGTCACATAAACAGTCCGTCGGCGTATGCTGCAAATGGTGATATCCCCTGGCAGATCTTCGATGGCGGCGGCGACAGCAGCGGGAATAATACGAACGAAACGAAATTGACGACCGCAAATGCGCACAGTCTTGCCAAACTCTGGCAAGTGGCGACACCCGATGATGTCGACAGCGGCGTTGTTGAGCAGCCAGATGTAACGACTTCGCAAGGCACGATGGATCTGGTATTCGTAAACACGATCAAAGGCCAGCTGGCGGCATACAACGCCTGGACTGGTACAAAAATCTGGGAAGCCGACCCGTCCGCCGCCAATTACAACGGACAAGGCACCAAATCAACTCCGGCGATCGACCCTTCAGGCAATTTCATTTACGCTTACGCACTTGACGGCTACATCCACAAATACAATATCAGCACCGGCGCGGAAGTCACCGGTACTGGGTTTCCGGCGCAAATCACTTTACTCGCTAACAACATTGAAAAGGGGTCGGCCAGCATCAATATCGCGAACGGCTACTTATATATGACGATCAGCGGCAATGACGGCGACTACGGCCATTACATCGGCCATGTTGTGGCTGTCAATTTATCGACCGGCGTAAAAACAGTCTGGAACGCTGAATGTTCGAATATTACGCAGCTGCAGGACGCGACCTCGAGCCACACGAATTACTGCGCCGACACCGAATCCGGCATATGGGCCCGGCCGGGCGTGAAAGTTGATCCCGTGAGCGGCAACGTGTTTTTCGCGACAGGCAACGGCAAATATAATGCCAACACTGGCGGAAAAGATTGGGGAGACAGCATCATAGAGCTGACACCGAATTTAGGCACAATCGTCGATTCATACACGCCGACGAACTTCGCAACGCTCGACAGCGCCGACGAGGATTTAGGCAGTACCGCACCGGTATTACTGCCAACGCAATCAGGTTCTAATACACCATACATGCTGGTGCAAGCAGGCAAGGATAATACCGTGCGGCTCGTCAACCGGTCTAACATGTCCGGCGCCGGCGGGCCGGGCCACACTGGCGGGCAGATGCAGGCCATATCGATTTCCAACGAAGTTCATGAACAGCCTGCTGAATGGACCGATGGCAGCGGAAACGCCTGGGTATTCGTTACCGACGAATCTGGTGATTTTTATGCCTATAAACTCGTAACAACCGGCGGTGTTTCAACGCTTGTGCAGCAGTACAAAAAAACCGGCATTGCGAGCAGCTCGCCGTTTGTTGCAAACGGGGTCGTATACCTTGATGGCAACAGCATCTTAGCGCTCAACGCAACTACCGGCGCAACTTTATACGACTCCACCTCGCAAGGCATCGGGATCAATGAACACTGGGCGTCGCCAACCGTCGTAAATGGGTTGTTATTCACTGCTGATTATAGCGGTAACCTATACGCACTCTACGTTCCAGGCACAAGTGTCGTGCCGCCCACGATTCCGGCAGGCCTGCATTCTACCGCCCAAACGAGTAGCTCTATTTCAATGGCGTGGTCAGCCAGCAGCGACCCGAGCGGACCGGGAATAGCTGGTTATAAAGTCTACAGGGCTGGCACACTGATTGCGACACTGCCGGGGTCATCAAGTCTGAGCTACACCGATACAGGTTTGGCGAGCGGCACTGTCTACAATTACACTGTTACGGCGTACGATACTAGCGGCGCCGAAAGCGGCAAATCGGTCAGTGTGGGCTTATCGACCACTGGAACTGCCGGAACAACCGGTGACCTAAACAACGATGGACATGTCAATATTACCGATTTATCAATATTTTTGAGCCACTGGGGTACGACGGACGCCGCCTGCGATCTGAACCACAGCGGTACCGTTGAAATCGGTGATTTGTCCATGCTCTTGAGTCATTGGGGGTAAAGTTACAGTCATTCAATTTGCATTGTCTCGCCTCTGGGTGCTACCATTTTATTTAGCATATAAAAATAAAAATTGAAAAAATCAACGATTAGCCGATTCTCTGTACAGCATCATGTCCGTATGAGCCGGTTTAAGTTTGTAGCAAAAAACTGGGCTTTTGTTTTTGTCGGTGTGATACTGATTGCGACCGCAGCTTCCACAATGGCTGCTGTTGCGGCGACCAATCCGCCAAGCCCGAAGGTGCAGCAATACATCAAACAGGGATTCCGCCCTTCGACATGCGATGTGACAAGACCGGGAATGCACCGCTGCAACCTAGTGGTACCAGTCGACACACAGGGCAACCCGATGCATGCTGCGACATATAACGCTGCTAAACAACTACGTCGCAATAGTGGGGCAACACCGAAAAATAAAAAAGCATTTTCCGGAGTGTATTCGCCGCAGCAACTCCATACTGCATACCAATTACCGTGCAAACCTGGCGGACCAGTGCAAGGAACCTGTTCGCAGCCAGTCAGTTTCGGCCCGAATACTATTGCAATCGTCGATGCCGGCGGCTATCGGGGACCTGGCTCGATCGAGGGTAATTTGGCAACATTCGACCAGCAATACGGCCTGCCATCCTGCACGAAAGCGAATGGCTGCCTGAAAATCGTAAATGGCAGTGGCCAGACTTCACCGTTGCCGGCACCGCTACCCGTTAACGATAACTGGGATATCGAGATGGATCTGGATGTGCAAACAGCGCACATGATCTGCCAGACGTGCAAGATATTGCTTGTGCAATCTGATGATGACAGTAATTCACTTAACGATGCAGTCCCCGTCGCCGCTTCATTCAACCCGATCGCGATTTCATTGAGTTGGGGCGGCTCGAATTTTCCTCCGGCAAATGCCGACTTTCAATTCAAAGGTATCGCCGTTGTCGCGGCAAGCGGGGATAGTGGGAGTGACGAGGCGAATGGTTATCCCGCCGATCTTGCAGAAGTCATAGACGCGGCCGGTACATCATTAAACTTGAATGCTAATAATACGTGGAGTAGCGAAACCGTCTGGTCCGATTCGGGCGGCGGCTGCGCGTTAAACGGCTTTGACGCACCGGCGTGGCAAACAAGCTTGCCAGAATGGAGCACCGCCGGCTGCGGCCAGAACAAAGCCGACGGAGACATGTCGGCGATGGCAGACCCGAACCCTGGCGTCGCGACGTACTCCGACGGCCAGTGGATGTTCGGCGGCGGAACGTCGTTATCATCTCCGATAGTAGCCGCCTCTATCGCTCTTGCCGGTCGCGTACCGAACAATCAATACGGTTCGCAATACATATATCAAAACGCCGACAGCTCAAACACGCACGACATCACGCTGGGTAATAACTGCACGGCAACCGCAACAACACACTGTACCGCAGCCGTTGGATTCGATGAACCGTCTGGGTTGGGATCCTTCAAAGGGCTGGGTTTATTCGGTGATTATCATGGCGGTGCGAGTTACGGCGACTTTAACAATGACGGCAATGTAAATATTACTGACCTATCTGTGATACTGTCGCATTTCCACCTCAATGTTACGCAATCACTGGGCGACGTAAACGGAGACGGCACGGTAACAATAACCGACCTGTCGATTTTCATAACAGACTGGACCGGCTAACTTTGCAGTTTTAAAAATATTTATCATGAAATACAACATGATTCAAATATAATTTGCGAAGCATTCCTCTTGTTGACGGACATCGGCTTTGGCCGGAGAATCGGAGTGTCATTTTGAGCGTGCTTGGCTGGCCGCAGTTGTCTGAGCCATAAAAGTTGCTTGTAGCAAGTTTTATGGTGAGTTCTGCGGACAAGCTCATAAATGGCATGGAGATTCCCCGCGGCAAAACGCAGTCCGTCGTTTTTGGTTACTTTTGCGATCAAAAGTAACATTGAAGTGTTTATGATCCTTTGTCCAGTGGTTTAGTATTACTTTTGGCATCAAAAGTAATTGAAAATTACTTCGAGCGGCGCAATCGCAAACGGCGTTTCTTACCGCCACGTTTCGTGCGGTCAGTCTCGTCTTCAATCTCATGCCCGACGATTTCTTCCAGCAAATCTTCGATTGTCACTATGCCGACAATCTGGTCGCCTTGCTCAACAGGGAACAAGTGCGTTCCGCCGTTAATAAATTTTCGGAACAGCGTATCAAGCGCCGTCAAACTACCGACCGTTTGCGATGGGTACAAAGGTAAATCCTGGACGGGTGTTGCATGTTCATCAAAATTCACATCAACGAGATCTTTCATCAACAAAACACCAAAACAGGTCGTTTGCTGGGCATTTATTATGGGAATGCGACTGAAACCTTTGTCCT
>DATIJK010000003.1:0-9622 GCA_035478715.1 Saccharimonadales bacterium (SeqCode) | reverse complement strand
GCCGGCTGGTTTTTAAGTATTTTGCCGCGAGATTGGTTAATCGCCCGGCTCAAGTTCGATAACAATTCTAAGCCGAAGTCCGCAATTAACTAGGGAGTTATGACAATGTGGCTCTCTAAAAATCAAGCTGATGAGTTAGTTGCGGAACATGGTTCGCCACTGTTTGTGTATTCACGCAAATTACTTCGTGCAAGGGCAGACGAGTTGATGGCGCTGAAACTTCCGTATGGCCATACGGTACGGTATGCTGCGAAGACAAACCCACATATGGACATGATCAAGCTGCTTGCAGATCGTGGGTTGAGTTTTGACGCCAGTTCAAGCTATGAGGCATCTGAGCTGCTTGCATATGGTATCCCAGGTGAAAAAATTAGCCTGTCGACCCAACAGTCAGCGCATAACCTGCCGGAACTTTTACAAGCTGGGGTAAAATACGTTGCCACTTCGATGAACCAGCTGGAGCAGTTCGCCGCGGCTTCGAAGCGGGGAGATCGGGTTGCTTTGCGTGTCAATCCGCCCACTGGTTACGGCTACAATAATCGTCTGACAACTGCTGGCAGGAACTCCAGCTTTGGCTTGTGGCATGAGCATCTAGAAAAGGCGTTACATTTCGCCGAGTCAAAAAACATTATCGTGGATCGGGTACATATCCATGTTGGAACAGGTGCTGAACCATCGGCGTGGGCGCACGTCATGGAAATGGCCCTTACGATAGTTCGGCGCATGCCAGATGTGACAACGCTCGATATCGGCGGTGGTTACAAAATCGCATATACAGATACCGAAACCGAGACTGACATGAAGTTGGTTGCCCGAGTATTTGCAGACAAATTACGCGCGTTCGCTGACGAAACTGGCCGACAACTTAAACTAGAAATCGAGCCGGGCAGGTGGCTCGTCGCCCACGCGGGTATATTATTGAGCACGGTCGACGATATCGTTGATACGGGTGAGGATGGCCATACGTTTTTACGGCTCAACACTGGTATGAACGATATAATTCGCCCAGCAATGTACGGCGCGCAGCACAAAATAGAAATCCTGAATGAGGTGAACGAACAGGCGGAATATGTGGTTGTTGGCCATAACTGCGAAACGAGCGACGTGCTCACTACAGCTCCGGGAGACCCTGAAAGTATTGAGCCACGCCAAATGAACAAAGCCAGAATCGGTGACATAGCAGCGATTGCAGACGCCGGTGCCTATTGCGCAAGTTTTTCAACCAAAGGATATAATTCATTTCCTTCGGCCAAAGAAGTATTCGTAGATTGAATAAATTTTTCAAGCATAAGCTATTTATGCAATGTAAATTCTACATTTGCAAATTAAAACGTCATTGATTATAGTACAGGGCAATTAAGGCTTGCGGAACGACTGTCACCTCGCGAAAACCGCAAAAAGGAGGATTCATGATTAGATTTGTTACGTAAAGCGCACCCCAACCAGGGTGGGCTTTTTAAATTATCTAATCTGGAGACTTACAACAATGGCTAAAAGGCAAGCAATCAAGACATTACCCTGGGGCGAAGAAATCTTCGCAGAAATTTCGCTGAATAAAAAATCGCAGAACAAATTTTACGCACGGCATGGCATTAATGCCGAAGGCAAAGAATATGTCGAGTTCGCAAAATTCGGTCCTCGGCCAAACTCCGAAGACGAAACGTATTTGCAGAAACTACGACTGTACAGTCCAAAACAGTGGGCGCAAATTTACTATTACGTAGAACACGAGCTGGCACCTTCAATCGGCTGGGACTTGCGCAAGGCTATGCAAGAATTTGAAGCTTCGCTCACCGAAGAATCAGACGTGCATGTGCCCACAAAGTGACGTATCTCATTGAAACTGCACCCTGTATGACATCATAATCTAAA
Organism: Saccharimonadales bacterium (SeqCode); assembly: GCA_035478715.1. GTDB lineage: Bacteria > Patescibacteriota > Saccharimonadia > Saccharimonadales > UBA4665 > JAICLK01. The sequence goes on along the minus strand of DATIJK010000003.1, from coordinate 7,750 downwards.
TATAAACATAAGGAGGATTATGACTGATCACGACAATGCAGCGAATGCTAAACGCAACTGGAAAGGCGGGCGAGGTGGGGGTGGCGCCGGTGGGGGCGCCGTCTACGGCCTGGGATTGATCGGGGCGTTAGTTTACTATTTCAGTGTTGCAATTGGGTTCGGGGCCTTTGTTACTGCGATATTGAAATCGCTGGTTTGGCCAGCGTATCTTGTGTATCATCTGATGCAATTTTTACGCATGTAACGCTCATTTAGATTAACAGTCTTGTGCCGAAGGCGTACACTAGAAGTAGATTAAGTGGAGGACTCGCAATGAAACGCAAGAGGTTATGGCTCGCCGGATTATTAGCGGCGGTGCCGGTTTTCGGGTACGTGGCCGTGGCGCATGCGCAAAGCTTTCGGCATGGCGACAATATCACGGTCGCACAAAATCAGACAGTCGACCAGACAATTTACGCCTGGGGGCGCACAATTGACATCGCCGGAACGGTAAATGGCGATGTGATTTGTGCTGGTCAGAATGTGACGGTTACAGGTACAGTTAACGGCGATGTTATATGTGCCGGCCAAAACGTACATATATCAGGTAGTGTTGCAGGTGACGTGCGCGTGGCTGGTCAGGATGTTAGTGTTAGCGGCACTGTCAGCCACAACCTCAGCGCTATGGGGCAGAACATCACGCTGGAATCTAGTGGAAATGTAAATACAGATGCATCAATCGCCGGTCAGGATACGACAATAAATGGTATTGTCGGGCGTGATGTGGCTGCTGCCGGCGAATCGGTCACTATCGACAACAAAGTAGGCAGAAACGTGCAGACGGCAGGCAATCAATTAATCCTTGGCAGCAATGCTAACATTGCCGGGGATGTTACTTATACAAGTAATAATACGATCAACAAGGCAGGCAGTGCAAAGGTGGCTGGAACGGTTACGCACAAGACGCCGCCGCAAAAAGCTTCACATATACAATACGGCGCATTTATCCGTGGGACATTCTGGTTCGCGTTCTATTTGTTCGCGGCCGGTCTGGTGATGGCCATGGTACTTGTATTGTTACTGCCGCAGACGTTCCATCGGGCATCGCAGGTCGCCATCGATAAACCAGGCAAGACATTCCTTATAGGGCTACTCTCCGGTATATTGGCGCCGATAATTCTCGGTGTAGTATTCGTTACGGTTCTTGGCATTCCGCTGGCAATTCTGGGGCTGCTAGTGTGGTTGGCAATATTGATGCTGTCATGGCCGTTCGCGGCGTATTATACCGGCCGGCTGTTAATGCTTCGGAGCACCAATGCGCTACTGATCATGTTGGTCGGAGCGATCGTGTTGATGCTACTATACTTTGTGCCGTTTTTGGGCGCGTTGGTGTCGCTGGTGGCTGTGTGCTTTGGGCTGGGAATCATCGTTTCGCACATTATCCATCTGCCTCGGCCGCACTATCACGTTGAGGCGGTACATGTCGATAACGGCAACAGCAAGAGGCCTACTAAAAAATAGTGGATAAAAAAACGGCCGCATTAATTGCGGCCGTTCAAATATTTTACGGGTCAATTATTTGTTTAAAGTTGCGAGTCGTTTAGCACGGCGCAGGTAGCCGGCGTAACCAAGTACACTAGCAAAGACAGCCGGGGCAACGATGTTGCCAGCACCAGTGTTTGGCAGTGTAGCAGCAGGTTGCTGCGGTGTTATCGTCGGTGCAGGAGTCGGAGTTGGGCTTGGTGTCGGGGTAGGTGTAACCGGAACATGTACTTTGACGATTGCAACGTCGCATCCATTTTGCGCGTATTTCTTACCCATAGTACTGTTGGAGGTGTAACAAGCTTTGTTCGTAATGACAGTACCATCGGTTGCTTCGGTAACTTTTACCTGGAAATTTTTGGTGACTTTGCCCTTAGCTTTGATGGTGCCAAGATCAGTTGTCAACGTCCGCTGGCCAGGGTTGCTGATCAGCTCTAAGCCCTCCGGAAGTTCATCCGTCAAAACGGTGTTTGTCATGTTTGACTGATGCTTTGCTCCCTCGACTGTTTCCTGATTGCTTACAGTAACAGTGTAGGTGAGTGTATCGCCCGTGTTAACGGTGATAGCGTTATCTTCGCTGTTACCGTTAGACATTTCGCTGTTAGTAGTAACGTCCTGAACAGTCTTAACGATTTTACCTTGCGGGTGGCAAGCCACAACGGGGCTGATTACCAATCCGGCGATTACGACGCTAGTAACGCTAGCGCCTGCGATCATACGCAACTTTTTCATCCCAAAACTCCTTCCTCAAAACAGGGGCCACCCCTGTCGAGATTTACGTAAGCATTATACAAAAATAATGCGAATATGTCAATATTGTACTATAAATATATTTATTCATTGAACCTTAAGATTGGATGTATAAATTGCATGTGCTATAATACTTGGCTAGGGCACGAAGAGTGACCGAAGATGCTTAGATTTATACAAGTTTTGATGTTAAACGCCTGGCGCGGCTTGCGGCGGGCAAATGGTACACCGGCGTTGATAATAACGCTTGTCGCAGTGTGCGTATTGTTCATAGGCAGTAACGCGTCAGCCCGCGCATCGCTTCAGACTGCAATGAATGTGGTCGGATTACCGGTTAGTTTTTCACCTGATACAGACAGCAACTCAGACCCGCAAAGCAAAGATAGTACCGTTGCAGCAAAAGACGGTGCAAAGCAGTCCGACACGAAACATAGCAGTAATAAGTCAGATAAGACTGCTTCATCAAACGAAGCATCATCTCAGGCCGGAACTCACAGTAATGCGCAGGTAATAACTGCAGCGGTTAGTTTGGCGCCGACCACTATCGCACCAGTCTGCGAACAGGGAGTATCACTCTATAATGTAAAGTCAGCTCAAGTTACTTTGTCAGAATTAACAGCATCGGCAGGTGACTTCGCGTGGAACTGGGAAACCCGGATTGACAGCGGCAGTAGCGTCACTACGCCGCTAAACACATCGATCCATAATCAAGGCTATGATGCCGGAGTACAGGTCGAACAAATCAATTCGAACGACCCGACGCAGCCGCTTGTAAGCGCTGCTGCAAGTGCGAATTATTCTTACAGTTTCCGTCTGGACATCAACGGGCCATTTGCGGCAAATTCACCGTGGATCAGTGTTCCTCAGTCTACTAGTACCACTTGTCCATAATAATTATTGTTTTCTCAAATTATCAAACATAGTTTCAGGTTCGGCTTTTTGCCATAGTGATTCGAAAAATGCCCGCTGGCTATCAGCAATATCCTGATTGTAAATTTCGATGCCGAATATTTCGCCGTCTCTCCAGTTGTAAAAGGCGACAACATTATCGTAGATGGTCATGCTATGCGTGATTGGGAATATTTTCGGGCTGATATAGCGGTCATCATAATATTTAAGCTGCCGGTTCGTCTTGGTGGCATACCAGGCTTTTTTGCTTTTTCTGAAATGGTCGCCATGTATTTCACGGTAATGGACCTGATGTTCGTTCGCCCGATCAACCCACCGTTCAAAAAATTTGATATTCGTGTGCGGCTGCGCGATGTCATATATGATACAAAGCACTTCGGATTTAGTTGACGGCTCATTCCAAAACATCTGCTTATAGCCTTCAGGCCCGTTGTAGAACTGTACGCGAGTAGCTGGGTTTGACAAGCTATTGGTCGCTAAAACCTGTTCTATGAGACCTAATTCGTCCTGCAGGCTCTTTAGATCCTGTTCTTTCTGGCTGATAAGAATCTGCAGGTTTGCAATGGGCGCCGCCTTGATGATGCCGCGCTTATAATGGCTTTCGACTTCAATCAGGTTTGATTCGAGCAATTTGTCTATCAGCCGGTAAATCCGCGTACGTTCTACTTTAGATGTACGCGAAAGCTCGGAAATCGTTTGCGGTCCGCTAGTGTGCAGGGCAAGGTATATATCAGCGATTTCGGATTCAAGCCCAAGTTTGGCAAAGTAGGTCCTAATGGCGGTAGCATCTGTTAGCATAAGTACATGTTATCAACTGTGCACTTTTTGCACAACAGTTTTACACAAATTATACCCATCTGATAGATTAGTTGTGCGATGAAACGCACAGAATTACCGCTCAAATATCGAAAGAAGTTCGATAATATACCATACATTGTGGTCGCTACGACTTGCCCTGACGGATCGCCGTGGAACACTCCAGTGGCAAGTTTTCATTTTGCTGATGATCTGACAATTTATTGGGCTTCATGGACCGAAAATCAGCATTCAAGAAACATCAGACATAACAGCAAGGCGTTTATAGTTATTTTCGACTCGACCCCGGCAAACAGAAAACCGTCAACAGGTTTGTATTTGGATACTGTTGCCATGGAACTTACGGATAAAAATGAAGTAATGATAGCAGCTAAAGTGTTCGGCAATGATCCGTACAATCCGTCGGATGGTAGAGAATATCTTGGTAATAAACCGCGTCGAATTTACAAATCGACACCACAGAAGATTTGGATTAATACTGACAGCAAAGTAAATGATGATTTCGTGGATGTTCGAAAACTCATATTTGAATCGTAAATATATTTTCTCAGGTTTGCTTAATGACCAACTGCTCGCCGCCAAGATGGCGGCTCAAATAACTATCGTGGCTGATGTAGAGTAGCGCACCGTGATAGTGTGCCAGAGCAGCTTCGAGTTCTTCTATGGATGGTAGGTCAAGATGATTCGTGGGCTCATCCAAAATCACGAGATTCGGGTCGTTTGCAAACAGCCGGATGAGTTGCAAACGCGCTTTTTGGCCGCCCGACAACTGGCTTACCGGGTGTACGCGGTCGGCGTGCGGGTCAAAGAGGTAATCGCTGAGCAGGCGCATGATTTGTTCATCTGTGATGCCAAGACCAAAACTGTCGTAGATATGCTCGATAGCCTGTGCGAGAGTCATCTCCAGATAAACAGTATCTATTTCCTGCTCGTATGTGTTAATGCGAAGTTTACTATCACAAATAATCTCGCCGCCAAGTAATGTGGCGGACGGCTGCTCGTGTGCATTGTTTAAAATAGCGTGAACGAGCGTAGTTTTGCCCGCGCCATTGCGGCCGACGATTTGCAGCCGATCGCCGGTCTGAATGCGCACAGAGAGCGGTTCGAACAACGGTAGGCTATAGCCAACCTGCACCTTGTCGAGCGTTAGTAAATCTCGCTGACGCTCGGCCTGATTCTGCCGGCGGATATGGATGGTTTTGGCTTTGTGCTTCTGGTAACTTTCGCTGTCGGTGGGCCGGAGATTTTCCATTGATTCCTGATCAATCCAGAAACTTGGGCGTTCTTGATTGGTAAGTTCACGTAACTCTTTTAGCAGTTTCGTTTCAATTACGACAAACGGATTTTTCTTGTCGGCAGTACCGCCCCAGCTAGCTTTTTTAGCCCGCGCATTTTGGATTTGTTTCTTAATATTTTCAATCCGGCGTTGTACCGTGTCGTACTGATTCAATGCCGCGGCGGTACGCTGTGTGTTTTGCAGAAGGTATGCATCATAGTTACCCGGAAAACTCACCGCATGGCGGTCTTTGAGCTCAATGATTCGCTGTACCTGTTGCAGCAAATCGCGGTCGTGTGTGATGACCACCACCGCGTATTTGCACGCCGTGAACCATTTTAGAAAAGCAGCTTTGGCTACATAGTCCATATGGTTGGTCGGTTCGTCGATTAGCGCGAGGTCTGCGCGGGCGTATTCCACTCTGATGAGTTCCACGAAACGTTTCTGTCCGCCGCTCAAACTGGCCATCGGCCGATCGGCCGTTGCGCCAAGCTGGTAATCATTTAAGCTGCGCCGCACGCGGTCCTCGACAGTGTAATAATCAAGCGTGGCAAAACGTTCAAGGGCTTCGCTGTAGCGGGTAATTTTACCCACGTGGCTGCCCATGGTCGCCGGGTAGGTATCGATAATGTGTTGCAGATCGGCAAACTCTGGCAAATTTTCAAGGATATATTCAATTACAGTCTGGTCGCCCAATTCGTGATGTTCCTGACGCGTAGACACAATTTCTACACCACTGCGTCGGGTAATTGAGCCGGAGTAGTCAGCATCTTCACCGGCAATCATGCGGAAAAGTGTGGTTTTACCGACACCATTGCGTCCGATAATTGCTGCTTTTTCGTTGGCTGCTATGGTGAGTTGCAGGTTTGTAAACAGCGGCTGGTTAGAGATGATTTTTTGCTCGATATCTATCGTAACAAGCATAAGAAACAGTCCTTTCAATGAAGAAATTAAGGGTCGAGGATATATCTAGGACTGTCGTATCATACAGTTAATTGTAACAAGTCTCACCGATGTTGTAAAAGGTAAGCGCCACCGCGGGATATCATTCCTTGGTATACTTTTACTATGACGACTCAAAAAGCGATATTTGCTGCTGGATGCTTCTGGGGCGTGCAATATTACTTTGATGAGGTGCCGGGAGTGGTAAAAACGACAGTCGGGTATACTGGCGGGTACAAAGATAATCCTACGTATTGGGAAGTAGCTTCGCGGAAAACCGGGCATGCCGAAGCCGTGCTGGTCGAATTTGACCCCGACAAGGTCAGCTATAAAACGTTATTGATGCACTTTTTCCGGTTGCATGATCCGACGCAGCTGAACAGGCAGGGGCCGGACATCGGAGACGAATACCGTTCGGCAATTTATTATTACAGCGAAGAACAGCACAAAGCTGCCCAAGATATGATAGACATGTATAACATGCACAAGAAAAATGATGAACGAAAAGTCGTAACTACGGTAGAAAAAGCCGGGAAATTCTGGGAAGCCGAACCCGAGCACCAAAAATTCACGGAAAAGACCGGCATTGGTATGTGCCATATCCCGTATGCTCCGATAAGAGGTTAGTAACCCCTTAGTTTTTTGCGCGGTCAATGATATAGTTGTATCATCATGGCGAAAAAACCCGCTCCGAAAAAATCGGCTAAAACTTCGGTCAAAGCTACGGTAAAAACTACGCAATCAGGTATCGGAAGCTGGAATAAATGGCTGGCACTTGTCTTTGGTGTACAGGTAATAATGATTTTGCTGTTCAGCGCAGTTCAGTCATATCCGGTCACAATCAATTATCTCGGGCTCGACTCGCTCCAGACGAACGCACAAGGTAAAACCGTACTGGCTACCGGCTCTCAATCAATTTTCAACCTGAATTTGGCGTATGTTATAGCTGCGTCTCTGTTACTTGCCGCAATCGCATATGCGTTGCTGGCTTCCAGACTACTTGCATTTTATCAACGCGAAATAAAAAATAGCATCAATTCCGTAAGATGGATATTGTATGCGGTCAGCACGAGCATTATGGTGACGGCCGTCGCACTAGTATCCGGAGTACAAGATATAGCCAGTCTGTATGTGATTTTGTCATCGACCGCGTTAATGTTTGTACTTGCGATGTTTGCCGAGCGTCACGACCAGGGTGGGCGCACCAAGTGGGTGTTGTTTTGGTTGTCGGTGGTGTCAGGAATCATACCGTGGACTATAATCAAACTGAACATCATTGGCGGGACTATTTATGGTTCCGTTCCTGCGTTTGTTTACTGGATTTCTATCGTCGCACTCGTATTATTTGCGCTCGTTCCACTTAATCTGTTCTTGCAGCTGCGTAAATCCGGAAACTGGAAAAATTACCTTTACGCAGATCGGATGTATGTGATTGCAAGCTTAGTAATGTATACGGTTACGGCTTGGTTGATTTACGTCGCGATTTTACGCCCCTGATGTTAGATGAAAAAACAGGTCATCATATTTGATTTCGAC
>DATIJK010000002.1:0-7771 GCA_035478715.1 Saccharimonadales bacterium (SeqCode) | reverse complement strand
CCCAAGCAAATTTTCCCGATATTCACCCTACCGCCAATTCTGTCCCCGGTATCGTTCGGCCGGCCGCTGTGAAAATCCCCAAACATGCCTTGCACGAACTCAACGAAGGTGGCCTCGGTTGGACACGACCTGTCGAAACTACGAAAAACGAACGCGGAATCGCAAAATTTTGCGGCGCGATAGGTCGCATCTTCATTACTTTCAAGGGCGCAAAAGGCCCACTTAAAGCATCTGAGGTAACGGGAGTATCGGTCCAGCCAGGTTTAAATGGTAGTAATGGCGAATACGACCTGTCAACAACTGGCAAAATAGACGGCGGTCCCTACAATGTCCCCTGGTTCGACGAAGCCGTAAACTCCTCCACCCCCAACATCTCCGACTATTCAACCGACCCAGGCCACTTCGAACCCGGACTAGGCAAACTTGGCACCGCGCAATATATAGCCTGGCAAACAGAGCAAGAAGCAGAAAAAATAGAAGTCGGATGTCTAGCAGAGCAAATCGCTGATGCTATCCCGGTGTAGTGCCAATCTCGATTAATTCGCATTTCCCCCATCTGTCGGAGGACTTTCCTCTGGTACCGGAACTCCATAACAGTTACATAAACAGTACTCCCACCAAGAACTAAGAAACCAAAGCCAAGAAAATATAAAATATTAAACCACAATATGAACTTTTAAGAGGATAATCTTCTTAATCTTGTGGATATTGAAAGTAAGATATGTTAAGTTTTATATAGTTTAAACATTATAAAAGGGGATTCATGGGTAACAGCACCTACTTTTCAATCAGTGAAGCAGCCGAGTTGCTTAACGTTACTCCAATGACGCTTAGAAATTGGGAGAAAAGCGGGAAGCTTTTGAGCAAAAGGGACGCTAGCAACCGTTATCGAAAGTACCCAGCCGAGAAAATCCTCGAATTAAAATCTAAAACTCACGAAACGGCCACATTAGAAGTTCCAACCGCAAAAGTCCTTGATGCTAGGGGACTACGCTTCGTTGTTAGGCAGCTTAGCAAGGCATATCGAGACTCAAAAGGCGGTAGCCTATTAGAAAGATTTGAAGAAATCTCCAAGTTGATTTTTACCAAACTATATGCGGAAGGCACTCATCGTTCAGGCGGAGAGAGAGCATTTTCAGTTCATAACGGCGAGTCGGACGAGGCGACATACACCCGCATTAACGAACTTTATCATAAGGCGCTCGAATTAGTCCCCGCCAATGATGCGAAAGCAATTGCGGATCTCAAAAAAGACCCGCAGGCCATAGCAACATGTGTGAAAATACTGAGCCAGTATGACCTACGAAAAGTACCCACTGACATCAAGGGATTCATTTATGAAGAATTGATTAAAAATACGTTCGACAAGACGGAGAATCAGCAATTCTTTACACCCAGAACCGTTGTTCAGTTTATGGTAGAAATCGGTAACGTTGCGAAGGCAGACACGATCATTGACCCAGCATGCGGATCTGGTGGTTTTCTTATATCTTCGTTGCCATACCTTAAAAAGAATGCTCGTTTGACTGGCCTCGAAATCGATCCAATGATGGCCTGGATCAGCCAGATGAATTTGGTCATGAACGGTTACCGAGAGGGTAATGTGGCGTGCCTTGAAGGCAACGGTTCACTGTCACATTCGCCTGCGCTCGCGGACGTTGCACCCGAAAACTCAGTCGATCTGATACTGACCAATCCCCCGTTTGGGAGTGACTTTTCTGATGCAACAGAACTTTCTAAATTCGTACTAGGCCGTGGCAAGAAGAATCGGCGTAGGGGCGTACTTTTTATCGAGAGATGCTTGGATTGGTTAAAGCCTGGCGGTCGTTTGTGTATTGTCATTGATGACGGTGTTCTTAACGGCGACGGTAACACTGATACTAGGAATTTAATTTTGCGTAAATCGGTCGTCGAAGCTGTAGTTAGTTTACCAGAGACCGCTTTCATGCCCTATGCCACTGTAAAAGCCTCGATCCTCGTATTGAGCAAAAAAGAAAGCAAAGAAACTGTTCAAGGCGAGATATTTATGGCGATGGCCGATAATGTTGGTCGGAAGCCTAACGGCGACCCGCTGTATTCTTTGGAGAAGAATGACGCCGGTGAACCGGTTCTAGTTAATGACCTGCCTCAAATCCTAAAAGCATGGAATGAGTATCAGACGAACCAGAACCTAGTTCAAACGGATAAGGTGTTCTTAGCAGATTTAAGCGATACCGATGAAGCCGCTAGGTTAGACTTACCGTTTTACCACCCCATGCGTCACGCGGCAAGGCAGGCATTAGAAATGGCAAAGTACAAAATGTACCGTCTTGGCGAGCTAGTCACTATTAGAAACACATCTGCAGTACCAGCGCTGCAAGATCCTGACGAAAAATGGAGATTTATTGGCCTAGCCGATATTACCTCAAAGACTGGCAAGTACTCTGTGGAAGAGCTTCTTGGGTCACAGATGAAAAGCTCCGTAAAGCTTTTTAGGGCAGGAGATGTCTTATTCTCTAAAATGCGCCCTGAATTGCAGAAGTGCTGCTACATCTCAGACGACGAAGAAGAGGGGTATACTTCAGCAGAAAACATCGTCCTAACTATTCGGGACGACAATAGCCTAGATCTCAGCGAAAGACCAGAAGTTCTTGGTGAGTATCTATCGCTGATTTTGAGGAGTGAGCTTGGACTAGGACAAATCCTGCACCAAATCACAGGTGTGGGTAGGCCTAGAATTGGAGCAAAGACGCTACTCAACATGCAAATACCCCTTCCTAGTCTAGATGAACAAAAAGCTATAATTGACAAGCACAACGAAGCATGGCAAAAACACCTATCACTTAAAGAAAAGGGTGAGAAACTATTGATGGAATCTCAGCGGATAGTGGACATTTTCTACGCAAGCACCATAGACGAGCTTGTTACTCGGTAGGGATTTTCTTTTTGATTTTAGCCATACGCTGGCGTGGCGTATGTTCGGAAACCAATTCGAGGAACGCGACAAAGCTTTGAATCGAGTTGTTGTGCGTGGTCGTTGATGTACGTCGCGAACTATGCACTATACGCCAAAACTTTCCGTAGTTGCCTGGGTCAGGCACCATTACGCCTTCCTTCTTACTCAATACAAAAACTTTGCCATCGATAATCTGGCCACCCGTTATCTCTAACCTTGCGTCACGTTCAGCCGCTATATGTGACGCTGGGAGGACAAGTGACGCAAAAATGTGCGGGTACTCACCAATAACATCATCTTTCGCATTCACGGCAGGCGCCCATTCCCAACCTATTAAAAGGAGCATGTCTTTCTCAGGCACAATTTCGTTGGTTGGAACGTCAAAACGGGCTGCCTGTTCATCGGAGTCGGCATCAACGGCTTTCATTTCGATCCGGAATAAAATGTTGAGGTCTGCGGCTCGACGAATGTAGAAATCAGGGTATTGGTTCGCGCTGACAAACGTAGATAGGATCTTGCCATCAACATCGTCTTTTAGGAGTCGAGCAATCTCCGTGTTTAGCCCGTATTCGAGCATCGTACCCATTCGGGTTCGATAGCTCGAAAACTGTCGCGCCTCTGTCGGCAGTGGCTCATCTTCCCTCTTTTGCTTAGGCAAAATCGTGATAGCGAATGTCTCATTCAGATTTTGGACCGCTCTCTTGGTGAGATCGTTGAAGTACTCCGCCACTTCTTCAATTGGGTTTTGTTCGTCGAAAATGTTTGTCACCATTTATCTTCCTTACAGTAGATCAGACGGGCTAACTTTAAGCGCGCGTGCAAGCTTGTCGATATTTTTTATTGAGGGATTACGAACACCGCGCTCAATTCCCGAAATGTATGTTCGATCGAGACTAGTCATTTCGCCTAACTTTTCTTGCGTCAAATTGGCATCAAGTCTTAGTTTCTTAATAGCTTTGCCGAGTTTTTTCTGAGCATTAGTTCTTTCCATGTATTAAAAATGTAATAATGTAGAATATAAGTCTACGGACTATAAGTCACAATATATTTATTTATGGATTTATATTAACTTTGTTTCTAGGTTAAACCCTGGAACTAATAATTCTTTTTTGAAGTTTCTTTAAGTCGCTCATCTTAAGCTGATACTAATATTTTTACATCTGTTATGGAACGAGTGTTACTCGTTGTTGCGGCCTATTATTCTTAATAGGGTTAGGAATAGGTTTACTATGTCCACAATTAAGGCGCCGCTTGCGTCTATTGCGTTGTCTAGCGACTTTGGTAGTTTCATTGCCCTGGCCCAGTCGTACCAGATGTATGCTGAGAAAATGAATACTGCTAGCCAGTCTAGTCCGGCTAGCGGGGCGTGGATGCCAAAGATTGATAATAACGTTGCGCCGAAGTAGCCTACCAGTAATACCAGTAGACCCACGAATAATATTCCAGCGGCGCGGATTATTACGTCTGGTAATAGGACTCCCAGAATTGCCATGCCTAAAGTGACGAATACCGTTAGGACGAATGCGTTAATTACCGTCGTTGCGCCGTAGTATGCGATGACCGGGCCGATTGATAGGCCCATAAAATAACTCAGGATTGATACGCCTATTAATGAAACTAGCGGTTTGGTGGATTTGGTAAAAATGAATATGCCGGCGATTGAAATTATGAATGTCAGCAATACTAATCCTGGGCCGTATTGCATGTTGTAGCTGGTGCGCGCGCCGGCCGCTACCAAAAATACTGCCCATGTTAGTGCTACGCCAAGTGCTGCCGCGTATGCTCTTGCACCCAAAACGTCTTTTCCGTGCTTGTCCCAAATTTCTTTTGAACTTTCCGAAACCGCCATCTTATAATCCTCCGCTTATGCTTAATTATAGTATCAATTTTGCAGTCGGATGTAAGAATTCAGTCAAAGCTTTTTGGCATAGGAATTTCTAATATACTGGATTCCAGCGGTTCGACTTCGCTCACTGTAAACCTACGCTGGGATGACTTTCAGACAAATTTAAATTGAAAAATTTTTGTAACGTAGTATGTTATTTGGATGGAACAAAGTATTGCTACTTCTGGTGAAGTAGGGCCAAATCCGCTGGAGCCGCGGGTTGGTTTGCTTATTGTGGAAACTGTACAGGAAGCGGATCGGTGGCAGCAAGCGGCTGAGTTGGCTGGCGGTACCATGATTGAAGTGCTGCCTGGCGATGTAGAAACGATCCTTCTTTACATCGATAAGGGCGAAAACGGAAATACTGGCGCGGATATTGGTGCTTATGTGCAAATGGTGCTCGATTCTGGCTCGACGTTTTTGCTCATGACTGAAGATATGGAGTATCGCGAATCACATCCGATAGACGTGTGGGCATGTTACGCGCGAATATCCGGCGGCAGCGCGAACGGTTCTAGTGTTGCTGGAAGCCCGGGCCCCAGTTATATGGGATGGCGTGGCAAAGTGCTATAAAGTTGCCTGCGTGCCCCACAGGTACGGCTGCGGCGCACGTTCTGCCTGCTCTAACATTGCCTGGGCGGGAGCGAAAGCGTCGATCTGATCCAGTAAATTCAAACGGAAGCCGAATGGGTGGATGTCTTGGCGATAACGAATGTGTGTCTGCATGGAATATCGCCTCGTAGAATTCCGATAATGCGGAACTACTAAATAATTTTCATGGGGTGTACCATCGGGATGTTCAGTATAAAAAGATGGTGCGTACCGAAGTGATTGAGTCCCAAAATCCTCCCACACACCGCTGAGCGCGAAATATGCAATACCCTGAGGGTTTAAAGTAAAATCCTCAATAAGGTAATACGAAACTTCCTCGTCATCTTCACCACCATCACTAGCTTCGGCTACATTAACTTTATCAGCAGTATCGTCCAGAATAATGCCATCTGATTCATAGAATTCTTTGGCAAACATACGTAGGTTCGGCATTTTTGATGAGCCCCTGGAATCACGTATGATGACGAAATCTCTTATTACATCGTAATCTGGGTAGCCTGCAATGTCTGGTTGCCGGCTAAAACGCGGGCCAACTGCGTACTGTACCCAATCAACTCCCAGACTCTGCCCGATCAATGGCTTGAAGAGTTCCGTCACCCTGCTTCTGGTTTCGTCGCGAAGAATATTCCGCCGGCTTGCTAGTTTTGCAGTAACTGTACGGTGGTGTGCTGAATATGGCAATTCGATGCCGCGCATTTTAAGCGCCGGGTTAATCCTATTTTTGCCACTGCGTGCCATTAGAATATTAAAACATCAATTTATCAGATATTCAAAATTCATAAGTTGCGACTCTTCGCAAAAAAATTGTACTATAACCTTTTTAAGAGGTATAAATATGTTGCTGCGGGTTACCGTCGATCATCTATTGCCATTTAGGCGGCACTGGGAGGATCGATTGACGGCGCCGGAACAAAAGATCGCATATTGTTGCAGCTATGTATTTGAAGGAACTGTCAGAAGATATTTTTACGACGAAAATACAGATTTTAAAACCAGGTTTTATTATCCGAAAAAGCTGGTAATCACCCGCATTCGGCGGGATGTGATTTATCAACAGGTTCCCGAGCTTTCTAGCGAGCCAGACTATGCTTCTATCGAAGCGCTGCACGACCGCAGAAAAATCAACCGCATCAACCGGGTGGAAAAATGGGCGCGCGCAATAAAAATCGGTCTTATTTCTTTCGTAGCTTGGGCAGCAATGGTTGCACTAGGAACTGCCGCTGCTGGAACGTAACAGTAGAAATATTGTTGAAAAAATGATATAATATAGTCCTACGTTATGGCAGAGCAACAATCTGTATTTTATTTTGATGCCGGTGTTCCCGGCGAGTCAGGAGTTCGTCAAGGACGGCTCGTGGAGCTGCTGGCCGATTTGCCGCCGGATCAAATCGATCCGCGATACCGCAGATATGGCGAATTATTGTTAGCCGCTGACAAGGATTTTCCATTTAAGCCGGGTGATTTTGACGTACTCGAACCCAAAGAGCATGGGATCACTCGCGAAAAGTGCATTGAAATCGGCAAAATTGCCGTATTAGCAATGGCGCAGGAAGCTGGCGAACCGGTCGCTCTTTCCAGGTCAATCCTGCGTCGAATGTATATCATGGGTCTCGGTATCCGGCCGCAAGCATATACAGAAGCCAGATTTGGTTTTACAGGTTTTAAAAATCTGGCTGCATTTAAAAGAGCCGTAGGTTCGCCCGAAGGATTCGTGCGTAATCGGTACAAGAATTGGAGTCAGGCTCGATGGAGCAAGGCAGCTGCGGAAGTTGAAGCGGTTGTAGGTGGCAAGCCAGAAGAGCCTGACTATAGAGCGTATGCTGATGCGCACCCAGACTTTCCGAATGTAGATGCGATCATACGTCATGCCGGAGGTGTCGGAATGTTGAACGAATTGCGCGGATATCCCGCAGTCATACGATGGGGCGAAGAAGAATATATTGAATTCGGCGTGCATTTTATAGAGGTAAACGGCGAGGATAATTTTTTAGTCGACGCTTTCAATATACTGGCTAGCCGGCAGCGCGGACCGGGCGTAAGTAGTATATTCAGGAATTTTGATTCATGGGAAAAATACAAACAACAGGTATTTGATAAAATTGCGTGGACGCAAGAGAAAATTGCAAGTTACCGCCACAAAGTTGCCTCCGGTGATTTGCCTGCACGCTGGAATGAACTTTCCGATGAGGTTTTATTAATCCGTGGCGCAAAGATGGAAGTGATCAACAGATTGGCGGGCGGTTTGGATGCGCGCGAAAAACAAAATATTGTAATCAATAGTAATTTTGCAGCTTCGTTAGTACGTTACGCCAAGGAATACAACGTGCGCCTTTTACAGA
>DATIJK010000001.1:0-41781 GCA_035478715.1 Saccharimonadales bacterium (SeqCode) | reverse complement strand
GGTCCCGGGTTCGCAGCTATTCTATCTGGTGCCAATCGACACTTCACAATACACCGAGGACCAGACTAATATGGGGAATGCTGTCGACAAGCTCAATGCGAAAGCAGCAAGTTCTTATGATGATGTTCAGACCATAATAGGCTCGTCAAACCCGGATTATGATCTGGAAATTTGCTTCAAAAGCGGCACGACACGGCAATCTGGCAAAGTTTCTATCGGTGGCAACGGCGGTGATATAAATGCGGTTACAACAACAATATACAGTAATACGAGCTGCACATGATCACGCATAATAAGTACCAAAAGCGTCTTGCAATCAGCCAAAAGTTATTGGGTCAAACCGGTGATACGCTCGTAGAAGTCCTGATAAGCTTGGCGATAATCAGTACTGTTCTGGGCGGCGCCTTCGTGGTGACCCGTAATAGCAAACTCGGCGTCCGGAATTCGCAGGAGCACACCATTGCGATAAAGCTGATTGAAAATCAAATAGAACAGATGCGGTCAGATGCGTCGAACGGCGGCGCTTTATTTACAGTCGGCGCGACGTTTTGTATGTACAATGAGCTGCCGGCGTTACCAGGGAGCGGCAATTGCAATGTTGATTCATCCGGCACTCCGGTACCGGCCTCGACACAGCCATCCTACGCACTTAGGGTAACCGATTGCAACACGGCCGGATGCCCGGATTACATCGCTGGCAGCCATCTGTTTTCCGTAACGGTGAAATGGGCGCAAATCAACGGGGGAACAGCGCAAGAAACCATGGCATATAGGTTATATGAATAGGCGGAAGTTTATGAATAAATATATCAAACGAATACAACAAAGCAGCAATAAAATGAAAACAAAAAGATTATCATTTAAGTCAGCCGGGTTTACTATCGTCGAATTGATGATAGCGTCTGTCGTTTTTTCGTTGGTCCTGGTGTTAATTACGTACGGGGTCATCCGTTTTAACCAGGCATATTACGGCGGTGTCGTACAGACTGCAACGCAGAACGTGGCACGCTCTGTCATTGATAGCGTCACGCAAGGAATCCAACTGAACGGCGGCGAAGTAGCGCAGTTAACCCCAGTGGCAGGTTGGAGTGGCGTTTGCGTTGGCAATCAGTTCTATCAGTTCCAGCAAGGCAAACAATTGTATAAGGGCACCGCATCGCCCGGCCCGAACCAGGTGTCCCAGGCAATGATTCTTGAGCCGGATGTCAGCAGTTGCAGCGGCCAGACTCCGGGCGCGACAGTAAAGGGCACCGAAATGCTAGGCGAACATATGCGCCTAGCGAACCTGACTGTTTCGTCGATATCAGGTACAAGCCTCTACAAGGTGAACGTCAGGGTGGTGTATGGGGATGACGAGCTACTTTGCGCTCAGTCAGTGTCCGGCAGCTGTAGCTCGCCAAGCAGTACGGCCGGGGCGACAGCAACTGACGCGCAATGCAAGAGCGGCACCGGAACCCCGCAATTCTGTGCTGTTTCGGACTTAAGTACGACTGTGCAAAAGCGGATTAATTAATGTGGGTATGGCCGTAAAAATGATGTATCATAAAGTAAAGGCGTAAGCATGTTAGACGAGCAGGAGAAAACCGGTCTTATTGGCGATAGCAGGGGGATGGCGTCTATTCTGATCACTATGGTCACGATGATCGTCGTGACGCTGATAGTGCTTGGATTCGCTACAATTTCGCGGCGCGAACAGGGGAACACATTGGATAAGCAACTCAGCACCCAGGCGTTTTATGCTGCCGAAAGTGCTGTAAACGACGCCCGCAAAGTAATAGATGCAGCAGTTGCAGCCAGTCAGCCAATTCCCGGTAAGACAAGTTGCAATACTAATAGCGATGGTGCTGGTTATACACCGAATTTCCCAATACCAGCCCCAGGGACCAGCGGAGTAGTACTTGATAGTACCAATAATGTCAGTTATACCTGTCTGCTCGTGGATCCGACGCCATCCGCACTGACCCAAGACGGTGTTGGTGATAATGCATGGGTCGTACCGGTCAATTCGACCTCCCCATTCGATACCATCAAGATCCAATGGGCACCAAGCCCAGCGGTCACCTCGGGCAACCCGGTATCGGATTGTACCGATACGCTGGATACGTTTGATGCCGCCTCCGGCTCATCGAACGATTACAGCTGTGGTTATGGAGTGTTAAGGATGGATCTGGTACCGACGTCAGGCCCGTTGACGGGTGGCCAAACCGGTTCATTAATGACATCGCAAATGACTGCGTTTTTCCAGCCTCTTAGCGTAGCCGGCACAGGTACATTAGCGTATGCGCCCGCAAATATTGGCAAAGCGAACGTCAGAGACGCTGTATGCTCACTGGGTTCTTACAATATATGCACGGCGACGATCACTGGGCTTTCGGGGACAAGTTACACGCTTAAAATCAACTCGCTATACAAAAACAGCAACGTGACGGTCACTGCCCTGAGCGGAGGATCACCAATCGCGACAAACGGCCAAGTACTGGTAGACGCGACAGGTAATGCGAATGGTGTCTTGCGCAGGATTCAGGTCAGGCTGCCGACCAGCAGCATTTCCGGTGTAATACCGCGGTATGCTATCCAGAGCAACGACTCCATCTGTAAACGATTCTACGTTACCCCATCATACTATGCGAATGCAGGTGATGTTATTAATCCGCAATCAAATCCAGCCAGCAAAAACTATAATGCGATGTGTGATAATGCGCTGCCTGCAGTCGGCGCTCCGTAAAATCTGATTTAGAAAACGGATTATTCTGATTCTGTCTTATGGTGGAATTTTTCGTGGATCTGTTTTAGGTGTGGATCGGTTACGTGCGTGTATATTTGGGTCGTAGAAATGTTGCTGTGGCCGAGCATCGCCTGGACGGAACGCAGATCGGCGCCATTCATCAATAGATCTGTCGCGAACGAATGCCGTAGCGTGTGCGGGCTGACATGTTTGGTAATTCCGGCGAGCAAAGCATAACGGCTGACCATTCGCTGGACGCTTCGGGCGGTCAAGCGATGGAAATTACCGCTTAAGTCGATTTTTTTGCTGCCGCTGTAACGGACGAACAGCGGTTTTGTGTTGTCATCTCTTTTGATGAGATATTGCTCAAGCCAATTTGCCGCATCTGGACTGATAAATATCGGCCGGTCTTTCTGACCTTTGCCGCGGACCATGAATTCGCGGCGCTTCAGATTTACATTGTCTTTGTCCAAACCAACGAGTTCGCTGACGCGAAGTCCAGAGCTGAAAAGCAATTCCAATATTGCACGGTCGCGCAGGCCGGGCAGGGTATCGATCTTAGGCTGTTTGAATAGCCGCTCCAATTCTTCTTCGTTGAGCCAGGTAACCTGTTTGCGCGTTGTGCGAGCCAGCTCAATTTTGTCGGGGGCGAGCGCCGGTACTCCCGTTTTTGCACAGTACCGTAAAAATGCTCGCAGTGCGATCAAGTGATAGTTCTGCGTGACTTTCTGCAGTTCGTCGCTGGTATTTGTGCCAAGCCGGGCCAGCCACAACCGCCACTTGCGTATCAATTCCGGGTCAATTTCGGACACTGCTATGTCGCCGGCAAAATCAACCAGCCGGGTAAGATAGTGGTCGTAATTGGCAATGGTTTTCTGCGAGCGGTTCTGCTCGATTTCCAGATATTCCAGAAAGTCAGTTTTGGCTTTAGCGAATTGCATAACCTTAATTGTAACAAAGCTATCCAAATACCACCTGAATCTGGCGAAGAGAGCCTGCATCTGTTAGAATGAAGGCAAATTAAAAGAGGTATATTGATGGAAAGAACGTTAATTATTGCGAAACCAGACGCTGTACAACGCGGTCTCGTCGGCGAAATTGTCAGGCGTCTAGAAAACAAGGGCTTAAAGCTCATTGGCATCAAAATGGCGCATCTGGATGAAACAATGCTGCGTGGTCATTATGCCGAACATGTTGATAAGCCATTTTATCCGGGCCTTGAAGGCCATATGAAGAGCTCTCCGGTCGTTCTTATGGCTTGGGAAGGCTTTGAATGCGTTAACGCTGTCCGTGTAATCGTTGGTGCAACGAATCCAAGGGAAGCCGCAGCTGGAACTATTCGCGGAGACTATTCAATCGGCATCGGCCGCAACCTGGTACATGCATCAGACAGCAAAGCCAGCGGCAAAACCGAGGTCGCTAGATTCTTCAATAACGATGAACTGTTCGATTACGACAAGTCAGAATACTTGCACCTTTACGAAGAATCCGAAAGAAAATAAAGGGCTTCCGCACGACGGCACATTGCGGCCGATAATTGCCAACGATTAGTGCAATTATATGCAGAACCCGAGCGCGCATTCATTTTAAAAATAGCGAGCCCGGCGTGAAGCTATAAAAGCCCCGTTCCGATGCTCACGTACCTACAAAGTACGCTGCGCTTCGGTACTCACTTTTCGACCACACTGCACGACCGTGCGAAACCCCAGTACCAAAAGGAGTGATATTAGCAAATAAACTGTAGAATATTATTGGCAGAAAAACCGTAGGTTTGTCTCATTTTGCCCCTGTAGTTCAATGGATAAAACAACTCCGTCCTAAGGAGAAGCTAGAGGTTCGAATCCTCTCGGGGGCACCAGCGCGTTCGATAATTCTTGCGATTAGCAAGGATTATATGCAGAACCCAAGAAAACGCTCCAATGGGAAATAGTTTTCATGGCGTGAAGCTATAATCGCGGTGGGGAAACCAAGATGCGCGTATAATGGGTCTGTTATGCAAAAATACAAAATTATCGAATTATCCGGAGTTCTATTCGGTCTTGCGGCATTATTATTAACATTCATGATCGTACCGCCGTTATTCTTAGCTCCGCCAGGTATAATTTTTAGTTCGATTACGATTAAAAAGAATCGGGATAAGCGGCTAGGAATTCTCGGACTAATATTGAGTATTATTCCGCTAATAATTGTAAGTGTTTTGTACTTTTCCCTAAAAAATTTGCAGATTGGGCCATAGCATAAATGTCTCATATGTATAGGATTTAAAGTGTTAAGAGCTGGGATTTTCGACATCGACGGCTTATTAATAGATAGCGAACCGTTCTGGCGGCAGGCGCACGTCAAAGCGGTCGCTTCGAATGGGGGTAAGATAACCGAAGACGATGTCCGCGCGATGGCAGGGCGCCGAACCGACGAAGTGGTGAATCATTGGCGCGAAAACCATGGCGTGGCACATGTGCCGCCCGAAAAGCTGGAAAAAGCCGTCGTCGAGCAGGTCAAAGCGAATATCAGGAAGCATGGTAAAGCCTTGCCTGGCGCATACAAGTTATTAAAGATGTTTCAGGATAATAAAATTCCGGTAGCATTAGCTTCATCTTCGGCTCAAGATATCATCGATGCGGTCGTCGAAACGTTAGAATTCGCCCCGTTTATTCAGTTTTCACGATCAGCAAAAGCAGAGAAGCAGGGCAAGCCTCATCCTGATTTGTTCTTAAATACAGCGAAATTACTCGAATCCGATCCGGCAGACTGTGTGGTTTTTGAAGATGCATTGAGCGGTATTACAGCGGCAAAAGCAGCCGGAATGAAGTGCATTACCGTGCCCGAAGCAGTGAACATCGAAAAACCCGAATTTCATGAACTGGCCGATATGGTGAAGCCGTCACTAGAGGACGTCACTTGGAGAGACGTCATAAGCTTGTGGAGTGAAAAATGAATAAAAATGCAGAATACAAAGCCATACTATTCGATTTTTTCGATGTAATTCACGCAGACGGATTCAAGCGGTGGCTGGCCAGCAGGGAAATTCCTCGCGAAGGTGCAATGGAACAAGCAAGTGTTGCGATGGATAGTGGCAAAATCACCGAATTCGAATTTGAAAATAGGATTGCCGAGATAGCAGGAATCTCAAGAGAACAGCTAATGATTGAACTTGATTCATATCGTATTTTGAATCAAGAAATCTTGCCGTTAATGGGAAAATTGGGCGAGAATTATCAAATCGGACTGCTTTCGAACGCTTCAAGTACGTTCCTGCGCAGATTGTTGCGTGAACATGAGCTTGAGCCGTATTTTCATCATATTGTTATTTCAAGTGAAGTAGGAATGATAAAACCAAGCCCTGAAATTTTCGAGCATATATTGACGAAAATGAAGGTCGGCCCAAAAGAAGCGATTTTCATTGACGATAATGATAAAAATGTCGAAGCTGCTGAAAAACTGGGTATTACCGGGATAGTTTTCACCGATACAAAGCAGCTCCGCCGAGACCTTGACGCGCTCGGTATCATAATCTGATAAAATTGAGCTTATGGCTGAAAAAACAGAAAAAGCCAAATCCGGGTTACCGGACAAATACTTTCCGGATCAGTTCGAAGACGAAGAAGTGTTGTACGTGTTCCGTAAGCACCCGATCGTCATGCGGAAAGGCTTGATTTTCTCATCCGTTGCCGTATTGGCCGGACCACTGTACACACTCGGTCTTACGTTTGCTAACCCGAACAATCCGCCCTCTATCCCATTCTTCTTTACCAGTATGGGGCTAAGTTTCGTACTCGCCGGCCTGATTTTCATGCCCTGGTGGATTACCTGGCATTTTAGCGTATTCGTCATAACGAACCAACGGCTGATACAGGTTACTCAGAAAGGATTCTTCCATCACAGCGTCGTTGATATGGGGTTGCGGCAGATACAGATGGTAAACTATGAAGTCGCGGGTTTAGAGCAAACTTTGCTGGGATTTGGTACAATTATGATGCAAACAATGGTGGGCGATTTGGTGATACACGATATTCATCACCCTGCCAAAATTCAGAAAAAAATCCTGGAGATCCTGCGCGAGCAGGGTATAACAGCTACGACTTATGCGCAAGGAGATTCCGGGGACGACACATATGACGAAGAAGATACGCAAACAGAAGAAGAGCCCGAGCAGGCTTAAAAAAGTTTTCAGTAAGAAACCTTCACTCCAGAATGCTAAAGTTAGCCGGCTGACCCGTTCGGTGCGGCTGCGCAAAGCCAAACCCGAAGACAGATTGAACGAAGCTATCGAAAATCTGCCGCATATCACGAACGAAACAGTCGCCGAACACCGCGAGCAACTACTGCGGGGCGCACGCAAATATATCTATCCACTCGAGCACAACAAGCACCGCATCATCGTGATTTCGTCGTGGATTTTCGCTGGAGCGATCATCGCGTTTTTCACTTACACGGGGTTGGCATTGTATAAATTCCAATCATCATCCACGTTCGCGTATTATCTAACGCTTGCGATACCGTTCCCGGTAGCCAAAGCCGGCCCGAGCATTGTCAGTTACGAGAACTATCTGTTTGAACTGCGCCACTACACGCATTACTATCAGACACAGCAACAGATAAACTTTAACGATCCGAAGGGCAAGCAGCAGCTCGACGCATTTAAAAAGCAGGCGCTGCAGCAGGTTATCGATGATGCGTATGTTAAACAGTTAGCCAGCAAATATCATGTCAGCGTCAGTAGCCAGGATGTCAACGACGCCGTCCAGATGGTGCGCCAGCAGAATAGGCTTGGCTCGAGCGACCAGGTGTTCGCCGATGTTTTACGGCAATTCTGGGGGTGGTCAGTCGATGACTTCAAGCGCGAACTGAAGTCGCAGCTGTTGGCTCAGAAAGTCGTCTCGGCACTTGATACGGACACGCACAACCGGGCCGAAAACGCGCAAACGATGCTGCAGCAAGGGGCGAAATTCGAAGATGTGGCCAAGAAATATTCCGACGATACCACGACTAAAAATAATGGCGGCGCGTATGCAAATGTAATTGACTCGACAAACCAGGATCTGCCGCCGCAGGTACTCAATGAATTAGTCAAACTACAGCCAGGGCAGGTGTCTGCAATCATCAACACCGGTTATTCTCTGGAAATTGTCAAAGTTATCTCCAAAGACAACGGCAAAATCCATGCCGCCCACATTGTATTCAATTTCAAGCCTATCGATACATACGTCAAACCGCTGCAAGATAAAGAACAGCCGCTCTACCTGATTCATACATAGTTGGCGATATCAGTTGCTTTTATTTCGGCAACTTGCTATGATTACCCCTGTTACATTAGCTTATGGCAGGTAGTCCTTAGCTGATAGCCGTCGCAATCGGCTCCAAGCTACCGGCTATGGACTGTGAGCTATGGCCATGGGCTCGTAGTGTAGTGGCCTAACACGCCTCCCTGTCACGGAGGAGATCGCCGGTTCAAATCCGGTCGAGCCCGCCAATCGATTTTATTCGCTAGGCTTTAGAATGGTTGATCATAATGTTTCAGTGGTAGAAGTACCCATCCAAGAACTTGATATTCCTGAAGTTTCAACCTTATTGCAACTTGAAGAAAAATTACGCGAAGTGTTCGAAGCTGGGTTACCGGGCTTTGTGATTCGTGCCTCGGGGATAATAGAATCCACTGCGAGTTCCCATAAAGAAATAGCCGATGCGATCGTAGCAACGCTTAATGGGCATACTGATATTGCAGGCCGAGCCAGTATTTCTGACGGTGGTGGATTGGACATACCCGAAATATTCAAACCTGGGCTAGGGGATTTACATCAAGACTGTTGGGTTGCAGATGATTTCGTATCAGAAATCCGGGTGCATCGCACAATAAACGGAAGCGGAAAAGTATTTTTGGCAAACCATGGGACAGTTCCTTTATCTGTTCATGAAGAAAGACACAAGGGCGACCCGAATATATGGGCGGTTGATTATAAAGCCGACGATTTATTTGCTTCAGGTCTTGTAGATCCAGAATTAGTAAATCCTACGGTTTACTCAACAGAGTTAGCCGAAGGGGACACCTTGGTGTTCCTCGAAGAAATCCCTGTACGCGCATCACATGATAAATCCGGCCCAGTTTGGCATCGTTTTGATACCTCTACTGAATATAGAAGCGCATACGTCATGTTCGTGAAGTATGCGCTAGCAGCCTAACACGCCTCCCTGTTACAGAGGAGATCGCCGGCACAAATCCGGTCGAGCCCGCCATTAAGAAGACTTGAAAATATACTACATTTATGGTAGTATATTTTTTATGTCCGAACTACCACAAACATCACCGAATGCCGCTTTTATGAAAAATGAATTCAGCCGTATAGGTGTTACGCCTGAAGGTGCAACGCTGCTGGAAGGCTTTATGGCGTCCCATCAGCACGACCTTGAAAACCCAGAGCAGGGAATGCGCAATATAGATGGAGTTGCAGTTCTGGTTAACGACGGTACAGTTATCTCAGTAATTATGCAAAGAAGCGTGGATATGGACTTCATGGTTACAACTACTAGTCTTAGCGACCTTCATAATGGCACAGAACCAAAAGTTAATAGGGTGCCTTATGGGCTGCAGTGGAAAGATGGTTATATGCGTGTCAGAACTGATCGAGGCGTGCTTAAATATAGCTCTCACGGCGGAGTTGAATTAGTAGACCCCGATGATAGCGATAAGAGAATTCCAGTAGTTGAGATCTCTAGTTTTCTTGCATCTCGAGCCGAAGCTGAAGAAGCGAAATTAGTGGCTGCTGCGCAGGAATCACAGACAAGTAAACCACCGCTCCTTTCTAGTGCACTTGGTTGGCTGACGATGAGACGCCCTCGGCGTAAATAGACTTTAGTCGCTAAAGTTATATAAATAAAAAATGACGAAAAAATAGTTCCTGAAGCCATCTGCTACATTTCGCCAAGAAAAGAATCACCAACCGGTAGTGCTTATTGTTAGGCTATAATTTCTATCAATGGCCGCCTCAGAAATCAGAAATTTGTTGCTTGCATATAATCAAAAAGGCATGAGTATCAAGTCTTCGAAGAAAAGCCTGAAAGCCTTGGGGTATTCAAGCAAAGAAATAGATGACGTGATTGCCGATTTGAATAGCAGGGCGCAGTTAACTCCGACTGTAAGCGAAAAAGATTGGAACGAAGTCAGCAAGAATATTTTTAAAGAGCAAAGAAATAAATTGCGGTATGCAGCATTTGTGCCAATATTCGCAATTGGTTTTGGAATTGGTCGTGAAGTTTTCTTTGATATTTGGCATATTCTCCCGGATAGCCCTAATTGCAATAGGCCATTCCCAATCAATTATCAGTACAACGCAAACCTAGCTAACCATTGCGGAGATTATCAGATCGATCCTACGTGGGCAGTAGTTTTTGCACTCGCGACAGGTGTTGCTGCAATATTAGTAGCAAAGTTTTGCTACATTATTTACGATTATTTTAAATACAAGAAAAAAGAAATGAATTAGATTATTTTTTGGATTTTGCTTGCGTCAAGCCGAAAATGTAACTGGCGAGGAATCCGCCAAGCAGTGGACCGATCAAGTAGAGCGCGAGATTTGACCAGTGCTGCGATAAGAATCCAAAGTTGTAGATATTTGGGCCGAGACCTACCGCTGGGTTAAAGGCGCCGCCAGATATCGTGCCGACCGAAAATGCACCGGCCATCAATATGAAGCCGATGGCAATCCCGTAATAATTATTGCCTGCAGTCTTCTTGCTGACAGCAGTGTGCAGTACAACGGATACCAGGGCGAAAGTGAATACAATTTCCGCGACTAAAGCCGCTCCAAAGCTGTATCGGAAGCCTGGCGCTACTATCATCTTGTCGCCATGAATGACCTGGTAAACCATGGCGGCTGCAATCGCGGCAATTAACTGGACGACCACATAAACTCCGGCTTCGTTAGGCTTAATTTTCTTCTGCATCCAGATTGCAAGTGTGACTGCCGGATTATAGTGCGCACCCGAAATATAGCCGCCCATATACACTAGGGCAGCCAAGACAACGCCGATAGCGATAGGGTTAGCTGACAATCCGATAGTAAGTACAAGAAAGAACGTACCGATAAATTCTATGATGTACTTATTCATACAAGATTTATTGTAGACCTTATCTAGCTGACAATAAAGATTCGCTGAATTTTGTAGAACATTATAAATATTTGCGACTATAACGCGAAAATGTCAATATTTAGTGCAATTAAATTGACAATAAAGCATAAGTATGGTAATATCTAATCTGATAGGTTTAAATAAATCTTAAACAAAAATGTCCTCACAAACTCACTCTCACACCGGTACTGCCAGCCCAATCACGGGCAATCTTCGCCTCCCGCATTTTTCGTTCGCATGGAGGTTCCATTTGTCGCGGCACGCTCGTATCGCTGCTGCTATCTGTATGTGCTTTGTCATCGCTTTTTGTGCAGTTTGGACCTACGGAAATCTCCGGCTATTGTCTTATCAGATTGGTGACCAGCGCTTGCGTGTCGGTGCTTCAGATGTTCAACTTGAGCAGTCGATTAATCAGGCTGTAGCTGGTTATAAGCTGCAAATAACGAATCATGAAGGATCAACCAAAAGCTATTCTTTGGCCGATACCGGTTTAACGCTGGACGAGAAGGCGACGGTCAAGTCCTTGCGGCACGGCCCGAAGCTGAATCCGTTAGTTTGGTGGAAACCGATTCCGGCGCAGCTCGTATTGAAGGTCGATCAGACAAAACTTGCAAATTTTATAGCGGACAAAGCGACTGTCATCACCGCAGAACCAACGAACGCATCTATAAAAATTAGCAACGGTAAGGTGACCATCACGAAAGAAAAGCAGGGCACCGAGTATGGCTTATCGGACGCTGCAAATACCTTACAGAAACACATCGGCACGCTCGACAAACAGGCGCTCGCGATGGTCGAAATACCTGCAAACCCGGCAATTACAGATGCGGATACCGCAGCTGCAGCGGCAAAGATCAAATCAATAACTAAAGAAAAAATCACAATAAAAATCGGTAACAAAACCGTTACGCCAACAAGCAAAGATATATCGAAGTGGCTTGGCGTCAAAACTGACACAAAAACTAACAAAATAAATGTAGTCGTAAGCACCGGTGCTATCAATAATTATTTCACCAATCTGGCGTATGCAAACAGTCAGGTACACCGCGATAAAGTCATCGTAACATTGGCGAACGGATTGACCTCTGTAGCGTCTGACGGTGAGGATGGCATGTACGTAACCAATCAGGCGCCCGCCGAATACGCTGTTAAGAAAAACCTGCAGAACGGCAAGAATTTCGCTGTAAAATTGGATGCTAATCTAATCCCTTATAACACAGTTACGGCAGCCGATTGGCCAAAGTGGATCGAAGTGAATGTGACCACGCAGCGCGAGTATGTGTATCAAAACGGTAAAACCATTCGTACGTTCTTGATAACTTCGGGCAAGCCTTCGACACCATCGCCAATCGGTACGTTCTACATCTGGGAAAAAGTACAGTTGCAGACAATGATCGGCGCGGATTATGTGCAGCCGGATGTACCGTGGATTAGTTACTTCGACCACCGAGGTGACGCTATCCACGGTAATTACTGGCGCCCGCCAAGCGTGTTCGGCAACGTTGCGACTTCGCACGGTTGTGTTGGCATGACAGTTTCAGATGCCTTGTGGGTCTATAACTGGGCTCCGATCGGCACGCCAGTCGTCATCCATTTCTAAGCGACGAGTTAACTACGCGGCGCCGGCTGACATTGCCTCTTTGGCGTCTACCTTCTGATTTTTGACTACTAGGAATACTACAATTGCTGCTACCAGGCCAAGGATTGCGCCAACTTTCATACCAGCGATGTAGCCGTTTACTTGTGCCTGCAGTGGCATGACAGTTCTTGATGCCAGATCGCTACGAATCGTAGAGAACGCTACTGCCGATAGGACTGCCAAACCAATCGCGCCGCCAATTTGCTGCGAAGTGTTAAGCAAACCCGATGCCAAACCTGAGAAGTGTTTTGGTATTCCCGAAGTCGCGGTAAGTGTGCCCGAAACAAACGTCAGCCCCATGCCGAACGCGAAAACTGCCAGGCCGGGGAATACATTGTGCCAATAATCGCCGCCGACTTTGATGATTTGGCTTAGGATGAATAATCCAAGCGCAATGAAGAGCGGACCTGCGACCAACGGCGGTTTGTAGCCGATTTTTCCAACTAGATTGGATACGATTCCAGAGGTAACTCCGACTATGACAGTGATCGGCAAGAAGCACAGGCCTGTTTTGACCGGTGAATATCCCAGAACGTTTTGAATATAGAGCGTCAGGAAGAAGAACATCGAAAAAAGTGTGCAGGCGATAACCAGGAACGCCAAATTGCCACCGGCGACATTTCGAATCTTAAATATATCAAGCGGCATCAATGGTTGTTTGACGTAGCTTTCATTCAAAATGAATGCCATTAACAGCACCAAACCGCCTACAATAAATTCCCATACGGTGTTTGAGCTCCAAGATAACGTGGGCGCTTTTGACAAACCGTATACGACGCTCATCAATCCGGCTGTGGCTAAAATCGCACCTGTCAAATCGAGCTTTATTTTTTTGCCTTCTTCGCCGATGTGGCGGGGGAGCAGGCTCATTGCGGCTATTGCAACCACAATGCCGACCGGCACGTTTACGAAGAAATTCCATCGCCAGCCTAGATATTGCGTCAATATACCGCCGAGTAGCACACCGGCAGCAGCACCTCCTGCGGCGACTCCGGCCCACACGCCCATGGCTTTATTACGCTCTTTTCCTTCTGTAAATTCCGATAGAACGATTGATAGGGCTGCGGGGGACATTATGGCTGCCGCCAAGCCCTGGGCGGCGCGGGCAAATATCAATTGCGTCTCAG
Source organism: Saccharimonadales bacterium (SeqCode) (assembly GCA_035478715.1). Lineage (GTDB taxonomy): Bacteria > Patescibacteriota > Saccharimonadia > Saccharimonadales > UBA4665 > JAICLK01. The sequence continues at coordinate 28,166 of DATIJK010000001.1, read as the reverse complement.
TTTGAGCCAATCCGCAGAGCAAAGATAAAAAGGCGAATGCTGTAACGGCGCTAATAAAAATTCTACGCCGTCCAAACAGATCTGACGCACGACCGCCAAGTAACAGGAACCCACCGAACGTCAAAGTATATGCAGTCACTACCCATTGCAAATTATTCGGTGCGAAGTGTAATTGACGTGAAATCGTGGGCAGCCCAACGTTAACGATTGCCACATCTAGCACGACCATGAACTGCGCTGTTGCCATCAACGCCAATATTACCCATTTATTTTCTGAATGCTTAGATAACTTACGAGGCTCTGCCTTTGCCATCCAATACTCCTTTTCTTTATCTTGCAGTTTACATTAAGCATAGCAAACCAACTATACAATTTAAAGTTAGATAGCGTACAGTAAAATTTATTTGACTAGTATCTTCCATCGTGTATAGTTAACTAATAGGTTAAGTATCATGGCATTATCTCACGATTCACCGGAGTTGGATAAAGTTTTCCTGGCGTTAAGCAGTCCGAAGCGCCGGGGTATGCTGCATACGTTGGCATACCGGCCAGCGACGGTCAGCCAATTAGCGGATGAATATGAAATGTCGCTTCCGGCAATACATAAACACATCAATGTGCTTGAAGATGCTGAACTTATCATTCGCAGGAAAGCCGGACGGACGAATTTTGTCGCATTGAACAAAAAAACATTCCGGGCTGTACAGAGGTGGATCATACAATATCACACCGAATGGGGGAATGATGAGGAGACGCTGGAAAATTATATTGCCGGCATGCAGGAATAATTTCGGACATGGCCTGCCGATTTTGGCAGATATGTTAATCAAATAACCGCTCATTTGAGCAGAAGGGCAGATCAGATGAAAAACTACGTAATGATTTATTACAATAACGGCACTCGAAAGAATGTATCTCCAGAGGAATCAAAAGCTGAATGGGGAGCTTGGTTCGGTAAATTGGGCGATAAGATTGTTGATGCCGGTAACCCATTCGGTTCTGGCGGTAAAGCTGTTGAAAAAAGCGGCATCACCACCATAGAAAATTATCCGGCTACCGGCTATACCATTGTGAAAGCCAACAGTTTGGACGAAGCAGCCGAATTGGCAACAGATTGCCCCGTGCTTGAAGAACCGGACGGTGCTGTGCGCGTGTACGAAACTTTGCCGATGTAATACTTGCACTGGTAAAGATATGAAATTGTCATGTAACTGGTAAAATTGTTGCATGACATTTTTAATTCTGCATGGTATTGGCGGCCATGCCGGAATCCACTGGCAGCAATGGCTGCACGACGAGCTCGTAAAGGATGGGCATACGGTGGTTATGCCGGATCTGCCTGATTCCGGCCATCCTGACCGGCAAACATGGCTCAAAACGGTCAAAAACATCGCAGACAGCATTAATCCGGGCGAACTCATCATCGTTAGCCATTCTTTAGGGGTGCCAACTGCACTGGATTATATTGAGCAGGCTGACGCTCTATTGCACGGTTTAGCCAGCGTGTCAGGATTCGCTGTTGTACTGAACTCCGATCTCAACGATTATTTTATGAAAGAAAAAACGATTGATTTTGAAAAAGTGAGGCCGAATATAAGGCGTTCCGTCGTATTTTACGGCGACAATGATCCGTATGTACCGCAAACTGCTCTTAAAAGTCTAGCTGATGAATTAAAGGCTGAACCTATAGTCATTCCAAAGGGCGGGCACTTAAACTCTGATGCGGGATTTACGAAATTTCCTCAGCTGTTGGACGCCGTCAAATCGTTAATTTGATTCTGCTATAGTTTAAGCATGGATAAAGTCGTGCAGAACCAGCGACGGCTGGCGCTGGTAGTAAGTATTCTGGCGTCGCTTGTAGCGTTTATCGATGGGTCGGTCGTAAACGTTGCGTTGCCAGCTATCGTTAAAGATGTTGGCGGTGGATTAGTTACGCAGCAATGGGTCGTTGATTCGTATTTGCTTACCTTAAGTGCTCTTATTTTAGTAGCTGGGTCGCTCGCGGACCTGTTTGGTCGCAAGCGGGTAATGGCATTAGGTCTGATCGGATTCGGTATTACATCAGTGCTGTGCGCGATTGCGCCAAATAGTGAATTGCTGATTATTTTCAGAGCGTTGCAGGGAATTGCGGGAGCATTATTGGTACCAAGTTCTCTTGCTTTGATAATTGCCGTATTTGAGGGAGACGGGGAGGGTAAGGCTATCGGCACATGGACAGCGTGGACAGGAATAGCTTTTATAATCGGTCCGTTACTTGGCGGATTTTTGATCGATGCCTATTCTTGGCGGTTGATCTTCGCGATTAATGTCATACCGATTGCTGTGACTTTATGGCTCCTAAGTTACCTCCATTTGAGAGAGAAGTCGCAAACGTTCGCGCAAGTCGATGTGATTGGTGCGTTGCTGTGCGTGATAGGATTGGGCGGTACAACGTACGCTTTGATTGAGCAGGCGCATTACGGCTGGTCCGATCCGCGCATTTTCCTCACATTGTTTATTGGTTTGGCTTCGTTTGTTTCATTCATCATCTTTGAGGGCAAAACAAAAAAGCCCATGCTACCGCTCGAATTATTTAAAGTCCGGAATTTCGCGGTAGGAAACGTAGCTACGGTCGCAATTTATGCGGGACTGTCCGTTGCGATATTTTTGATCACAGTATTTATTCAGCAAGTTGGAGGCTATTCAGCCATTCAGGCTGGCATGGCGACACTGCCAGTTACAGTTATAATGTTTGTACTCTCGCCGCGTTTTGGGGCACTTAGTAACAAGTTTGGGCCACGATTATTTATGGCTGTGGGACCCCTGATAGCGGGCCTTGGATTTCTGCTGTTTCTCAGTGTCGATCAATCAGTAAAATATTGGACACAAATATTACCCGGAATACTAATTTTCGGGCTTGGATTGTCAATTACTGTCGCGCCACTAACCGCTGCGATTTTAGGATCAATCAAAGCTGAACATGCCGGAATCGGGTCGGCAATTAACAATGCGGTAGCCCGAGTTGCTGGGCTGATTGCTATTGCGGCGCTTGCAACTGTTACAGGTACAACATTGAATTTAAAAGGATTTCATAATGGAGTCCTTGCCATGGCAGTATTGCTGTTTGTTGGCGGCATAGTTTCTGCTGTTGGCATACAAAACCCAGCAAGTCTTAAGAAAAAAACCAGGTAGGCTACTATAATGAGTAAAATGGCGAAACACGAAGATAAGTTTTTTCATCCGAAAGATACGCTCGACAAGTTTTTTGAAGTCGGCATTTTAATTAAGTTACTCGACGGCATCTTGCAGACTATTAGCGGACTCGCACTCTTACTCATCCAACCCGAACACATAGCGGAATGGGCGCACAAATTGACTGCATCGGAACTTGCGGAGGATCCGCATGATTTTTTGGCGACGCACATTAACCACTGGGCGAATGGCTATACGAAGAGTATGGCCACCTTCGCAGCAATTTACTTGCTATCGCACGGGATTATAAAAGTAGTTTTGATATTTGAGGTAATGCGAAACCACCTGTGGGCGTATATCGCGTTAATAGTGGTTACGGCAGGGTTTATCGTATTCCAAGTAATACATTTGACCGAAAAAGTGTCATTTGGGTTTATTTTCTTAACGGTCGTGGACATTGCGGTCATTTATTTAACGATCAGGGAATACAAGAAGCAAAAAGCATTGCGTGACGCGAAACCTCAAGCAGAGGAATAGTGGTCTGATTTCATTTCTCCATTCCGGCCAAAAGTTCACCTCGATGGCTGCAAAACGTGCCATTCATCCTTAGCGTAAACCCATTACGCTTGCGGTGAATGACACAGTTTTCGCTCAACGAAGTGTGCTTTAGACTCGAAAGCGAGAGATGAAATGAGACCAATCTGCTATAATTGTCCCGACAATTATGCCACCTTAGCTCAGTTGGCTAGAGCATCGCTTTCGTAAAGCGGGGGTCCGGGGTTCGAATCCCCGAGGTGGCTCCACGTCGGATAAAGATGCAAGACCCGACAAAAAGTTTTAAAAACAAGTTTCAAAACTTTCTGCCGGGGCTTTCGCACTTTTCCTCCTTACAGAATTCCAAACACTTCGTTGGTTTGGAATTCTGGACGCCAAGCATAGCTTGGCGTTAACCACAGGCGGGTATCGTATAGTGGCTAATATGCAGCCTTCCCAAGGCTGAGCGGAGAGTTCGATTCTCTCTACCCGCACCATTCGACTCACTTCGTTCGCTCATGGTAAACCATAGGTTTCAGATTAGATACTCAACCTACGTGTTGATTGCATTTAAATATGTGAGGCGAATGACCCTGAGCTTGTCGAAGGGCCAGTTTGAATTAGATATAAGGTGATACAATAGAGCAATATGGCGGCAGCAAAAAGCTATTTTCAAGATAGGCTTGTTCTACTGCTCTTAAGTGTAAACACATTTCTGGCGCTCTTGGCAACAACACTTATTCTGTTCAGGATAGGCAGTGCCGGCAGCAGCGGATTCATCGTTCAGTACCGGGCAAACCTAGGGACAAGTGCGTACAAAGTGGGTAGCGTATCCAATCTGATAGCATTTATATTCTTCGCGCTTATCGTGCTTATTATCCATACGGTGCTTAGTTGGCGATCGTACCCGCTCCGACGCCAGCTTTCAGTGACGATTCTAGCACTCGGCTCATTATTGTTAGTAGTTTGTATTATTGTCAGTAATGCATTGTTGGCTTTGCGATAAAACAAAATGACTGATTTAGAAATACCGGTGGTGAAGGAACGAAACTTCCGTTATCGTTTTTTTGAAGCTTTGCCAGGGTTAATTTCATGGTCACTGCTGGCGCTGCCACTAGTTATCAGTTTTTTTAACGTGACAGCAGCCGCTGTCTTCGTATTGGTGTATCTGTTAATAAACTTTACTCGAGCTGTCGCGGTCGCGATGCGCGCTATACAGGGGCAGCACATGATGCAACAGCACGAAAAACTGGACTGGCATACGTTGCTTGATGATTTGCAGCTCGGGAAAGTATCTGACAAAACTACTTATAGGCCCGAATGGCATCTGCACTTGTTACGCAACTTGAACAAACGCAAGAAAACCATCGAGCCGAACGAGATTATCCATGCAATCATTATCGCGACCGTAAAAGAGGCGCGTGAAGTGTTGGCGCCGACGTTCGAAGCTATTATTAACTCCGATTACGACATGAAACAGGTGATTATAGTCCTTGCGTACGAGGGAAGGGCTGGCAAAGAAACAGAGGACCGCGCAAATGAATTGATAAATGAATTTGGGCCAAAGGTAAGGCATGCAATGGCGGTGAAACACCCGGATGGTTTGCCCGGAGAAATAATCGGTAAGGGCGGTAATATAAATTGTGCGGGCAAAGAACTCCTTAAATACGTCAACCAGCACGATATCGACCCAAAACGGGTAATCGTGACCACACTCGATGCTGATACTAAACCGCACAAAAAGTATCTAGCTGCTCTGAGCTATGAATATGCATTGTCGCCAGACCCGGTCAGGACGTCATATCAACCAGTTGCGGTTTATACTAATAATATCTGGGATGCACCGGCACCGATGCGTGTCATCGCAACGGGGAACTCTTTTTATAACATTGTGCTGTCGTTGCGACCGCATGCGATTCGGAACTTTTCTACTCACGCCCAGCCTCTTGCAGGATTGATTGATACGCAATTCTGGAGTGCTAGAACTATCGTCGAGGACGGTCACCAGTTCTGGCGGTCGTATTTTGCGTTCGACGGTGATTACAGGGTTTATCCGCTGTATGTGCCAATTTATCAGGATGCCGTTCTTACGGATAAATATTCGAAGACGCTGAAAGCGCAATTTATTCAGTTACGTCGGTGGACATGGGGAGCGTCTGATGTAGCGTACGTCGTAAATCAAGGGTTCTTTAAGAAAAATAAAGTACCCAGAATGGATCTGTTCGCTAAGATCTGGCGCCTGCTGGAAGGGCACGTAACTTGGGCAACAGGCCCGATTCTAGTGTTGGGTGCAGGTTTCATTCCAGCTTTATTCCATCCGCAAAGTTTCGCGGCGAATGAGCTGCCACTGATCGTCAGCCGGATTCAGACAATCGCTTTAGCTTTTGGATTGGTAATTATCTTCATTGCACTTAAAACACTGCCGCCCAAACCAGCACGATATAAGAATCGTCGTACACTTTGGATGGTACTTCAGTGGGTGTATTTGCCCATAACGACTATCGTGTATAACTCATTCGTCGCATTATATTCGCAGACTCGACTGATTTTCGGAAAGTACATCGGATTCGTGGTCACGGAAAAAGCGGTGGTGACGAAAGACAAGGGCGTGGTCATGAATAAAGAAGAGCGCAAAGTTTCTGGCACAGAAGACCAGAAGTAGATTAGTAATTATGATAAGCCTGATATTGTACGACAGCGGCTTTATCGAAGTTTCGTAATACTTGCACGCATGAATCTATAATTTGGCTTTTTTGAATCGAACCGGAATCTGCGAGTTTTATTATGCGGGCAATTATCGAATCGACGAGTGCGCTAGCATCGTGTAGTGCGTTTTCGCGGTGGCCGCAACTTTTGTATATGCTGAGCAATAATTTGTCTCTGTTAAATGGCGTAAATGTATTGCCGGGCTCAAGGACTGCTATGGAATTTGATAAATCGATAATTTCGTGCGAAGTGAACAGTGCACCGCAGCCTGGGCACTTGCGCCTGCGCCAGACTTGATTATTCCGCCGCTGGGGTCGGCTGTTTAGAACATCAAGTTGTTTACCGCAATATATACAAACCATGACTACATATTGTCATAACGCTATTAAAAATGCTAGTGGAAAAGTAGTTCGCAATTGTGGGAAACTAAAACTACCAGGGTGTTACCTGGTAGTAATAGCGATATTCAAATCTGATTTAGCGTGGCCGCTTGGAACGGCTGATGATCGAACTGTTCATACTCATATCTTCGTAGAACAATTGAAACACATCGAGCACGCTTATTTTGTTAGTGCTCAAAGACTTAACTCCAGTCCTCTCAATTAACTGAAAGATTCTATCACGTCGAGCGAATTTATTCAAGGGTAAAACAGATTGAAAGTGGCATTTAACAGGGGTCGCTTATCCTTATCTACCTATAAAAATTGGCCCTTCGATGCGTTTCACTTACTCAGGGTTATTCGACTTTATAACTTTAATAATTAAAAAACTCGCATCGTCCGATCAAGTAATGGTTTACCATGATCGAGCGAAGCGAGTCGAATGGTGGGTGATGAGGGATTTGAACCCCCGACCTCTTCAACGTCAATGAAGCGCTCTAGCCAACTGAGCTAATCACCCGAAATTATATATAAGGTACTGGGCGTATCGGAAAAGCAGCGTGCCCGAAATTGTTTGTATTAACGACTTATAAAGATACCGCAGTTTGAAATAAAAGACAATAGACAGGCTGCTAACAAATACCAAATATGATATATGCATGATTGATGTTAGGCAGGGAGCAGTAGTTATCACAATATCATGAAAAGTATAATTATTATTTTCCACAAGCTGGATGTAGAAACGACAATAACATTGTACTAGCCATATAGTACTGACCCTGCTAAACTAGCATGTAGGTGAAGTTTTGCGATGTGTTACAATGATGTTGAACGAGAGTTCAAGAGTCAGAGATTAGGGAATCGTCTCTAAAATCGACACATCGAGCGGTGAAGTGGCCTCACCAACCACCGAGCTTCGTCGGCAGTAAAACGTACGTGAACGTGATTACACAAGTGTCCTTTCTGGAAAATTAGAAGGGAAAGTCCGGTGGAACCACCCGTATAATGTGCGACCCTCCAATTACGCACCTATGCGGGCCCGAGACGCTAAGATTGAATGCATTTGCGAGAGCATTTAATCGAGGCGTCTTTTTCTATATAAAACATAAGAATTAATAGGAGCCGATAATGGCAAACAACAACCCAGACGACCACATTAAGTCAGTACGCCACAGCTTGGCGCATTTATTAGCTGCAACCGTTACGGAACTGTATCCCGGAGCCAAAAACTCCATCGGGCCGGCTGTAGAGAACGGATTTTATCAGGATTTCGAAACTCCGAATCCGATTTCTGACGAGGAACTGCCAAAAATAGAGGCAGCCATGCGCGAAAAACTCAAAACCTGGCAGAATTTTACCCGCAAGGAGGTGTCACCGGATGAGGCTCGCAAAGTGTTTGATTGGAATCCATATAAATTAGAACTGATTGATGACTTTGCCAAAGAAGATAAGCAGATCACACTGTATACATCCGGTACGTTCGTGGACCTATGCCGCGGCGGCCATGTCGAAAACGCCAGTGAAATCAACCCGAAAGCATTCAAACTGACAGCGGTAAGCGGCGCGTATTGGCGCGGCGACCAAACGAAACAACAGCTGCAGCGTATATACGGAGTCGCATTCGAAACAGAAGACGAATTAAAAAAATACCTACAGATGATGGAAGAAGCCAAAAAGCGCGACCACCGCAAATTAGGCCAGGAACTGGATCTGTTCGTGATATCTGACATAGTCGGTTCCGGCTTGCCTCTCTTTACACCGCGGGGAACTGTGTTGCGCGAAGAGCTGGGACGATATACTCAGGAAATACGCTCCAAACGTGGATTTGAACGCGTGTGGACTCCAAATATTGCCAAAACTGACTTATACAAGGCAAGCGGACATTGGGATAAGTTTGGTGACGAGTTATTTCTGGTAAAAAGTCAGGAAACAAACGATGAATTTGTCTTGAGGCCAATGAATTGCCCGCACCATATTCAAATTTATGCTTCACAGCCACGAAGTTATAAGCAATTACCGATTAAATATATGGAGAATGCAGGCGATTTCCGAGATGAAAAAACGGGTGAGTTGCATGGTCTTAGTCGTGTTCGATCTATGACCCAAGATGACAGCCATGCTTTCGTGCGCGAAGACCAGATAGGCCAAGTTGCATCAGAAGTTGTTGACGCCGCCCAAGAAATGTACAGCCAGCTGGACATGAAACTTAAGTTTCGGCTAAGCTTCCGCGATGATGGTGACGGATATCTGGGCGACATGGCACTATGGCAACGGGCCCAGGGCATGATTGAGGATCTTGCCAAAGAAAACAAGCTGGATTACTTTATTGCCGAGGGCGAAGCGGCATTTTATGGCCCAAAGATCGATTTCATGGCGACAGATGCGCTTGGCCGAGAATGGCAAGTTGCGACAGTTCAAATAGATTTTGTGCTTCCACAAAGGTTTGAATTGGAATATTCAACCGCAGATGGCGGTGTCGCGCAACCAGTTATGGTTCACTGTGCGCTTCTCGGTACAATCGAAAGATTTCTAAGCGTTTACATTGAACATACTGGTGGCAAATTTCCGATTTGGAACGCGCCAGAGCAGATTCGACTTGCTACTGTCAACCAAGAGTACCAGACTAATGAATTTGCCGACAAAATTCTAGCTCAAGCAAAAGAATTGGGATTGCGTGTTAATCTAGACAATTCAAACGAATCAGTCGGTAAGAAAATCCGAAATGCGGAGCTGATGAAAGTGCCGTTTACAGTTGTAATTGGCGAGAAAGAGATTGAAACAGGGGAATTAATGCCAAGGATCCGCAAGGATTTAGAAGTAAACGAAAAGCACGAACCTCATACGGTGGAAGAATTCCTGAAATCGGTCGCAAATGATGCAAAATCTCGCGTGAGCAAGACGTCACTCTAGGGAATAATTACATGTCAAAGAAACAAGTGATAGCTGTTGATATCGATGATGTTCTGGCTTTTACTGCCGAAGGCTGGGTCGATTTCACAAATAAAACGTGGGGCATGAATTTATCTGCAGATGACTACGACGAAGATTGGGTTAAAGTCTGGAATATAGAGTATGCAGATGCTTTAAAGCGGCGCGATGTAGTTTTCGGATCCGGGATACATAGCCAGTTTGAATATAACAAGGAAGCAAAATCGGTATTACAAAGTCTAGCAAGAAAATATCGATTGATTGTTGTGACATCAAGGCTAGAAATTGTTCGCGCAGAAACGATGGATTGGCTCGACAAGCATTTCAAAGGTGTTTTTGAAGACGTTAAGTTTTCAGGATTCTATGATAAGCATTTCCAGAATGAAGATTATCAAGATGCCGTTAAGCAAACCAAAGCCGATTTGATACAGCAACTTGGTGCAAGCTATTTAATAGATGACCAGCCGAAACATTGTTTTGCGGCAGCGAAAATCGGCGTAACTTCGTTGCTATTCGGTGTACATAAATGGAGCCAGATAGAAAAACTGCCAGATAAGGTTGTTCGTGTTAAGGATTGGATGGAAGTAGAGAGGTATTTTGATGCCAAGGGTTGATGAAGCATTTAAAAATCGGGTATTTGAGATTGTCGCACAGATTCCAAAGGGCAAAGTGATGACGTATGGTCAAATTGCGGCATTATGTGGGGCAGCCTGGGCGGCCTGGGAGGTCGGACAGATTGCTAATCATGGGCCGTCTGATTTGCCCTGGCAGCGGGTTGTAAATAAACAGGGCGGGCTTGCACGAGGTTGGCCGAATGGGGGCGCAGCGGGCCATAAAGCGGCGCTTGAAGCAGATGGCATAGCAGTTTCAGAAGATTTTAAAGTAGATATTGGGAAGTTGCAGTGGCAGCCGGACCAGACAACACTCCTCTGATAGCGATCGTCGGCGAAACAGCCTCGGGTAAATCCGATTTGGCTTTGAAAATCGCTGAAAAGTTTAGCGGCGAGCTAATCGCGGCTGATTCCTGGACAGTTTACAAGGATTTCAATATCGGAACTGCTAAACCATCGCCGGAAGAACGCAAACGTGTTCCGCATCATCTGATTGATATCGCCGATCCGAACACTGGATTCAGTGCCGCCGAATACAAGCGGATAGCTGTTTCTGCAGCTGGAGAAATCTCCAGCAAAGGCAAATTACCCGTAATGGTTGGCGGCACCGGATTGTACATAGACAGCGTAATCTTCGATTACAGCTTCTTGCCGCCTGCATCACCAGAAATCCGCGAAGAGCTGAATCAGCTTACAATTGATGAACTTTTGCAAAAATTAGACGATTTAGAAATCGATACTTCCGGAATCGATGTGCGGAATAAACGCCGTTTGATACGGTTGGTCGAAACGAATGGAGTCCGGCCGAGCAAGGGAGAATTACGACCAAATACGTTGGTATTGGGCCTGGAAATACCGCGGGACGAGCTGCGAATGAGGGTGGAAAATCGAGTAGACGCGATGTTTGCCGCCGACCTCGAGAATGAAGTAAAAAAGCTTTCCATTAAATATGGGTGGGAAGTAGAGCCGATGAAAGGTATCGGATATCGTGAATTTCAGGAATATTTTGGGGGAGATCAATCCTTGGAGCAAACCCGCGAACGGATAATCAGCGCCACTTTGAACTTGGCCAAACGACAACGCACATGGTTCAAACGCAATCCGTATATTCAAAAAATTAGCGGATTTTCCGACGCAGAAAAATTAATATCGTCATTTCTGAACACATAATTCCGGGTACCGCAGCAACTCTGATACAATAGTCCCATGATTGAGCAATTGTTTGGGTCAAAAACGCGCGTAAAGCTACTGCAGTTGTTCTATGGCAATCCGAATCGATCGTTTTATGTTCGGGAAATCACGCGGAAAATAGACGAGCAGATTAACTCAGTCCGTCGTGAGTTGGCAAATCTGTTATCAATTGGGATTATTACGTCTGACACAGTAGATAGTAATAGGCTGTATTATGAAGTCAATCAAAAATTTGAGTATTACACGCCGCTACTGGCGATGTTCGGCGGAAAACCGATGATTGCTGTCGCTGCCGAACCTAATGCAGAAACAGGTAAGAAAAAATCAATTCCACAGGCTGCTGCGCCTGAACCGGCCGAACTGAAAGCGCTCGGAAATGTAGAGTTGGCTTTATATACTGGCCAGTTTACGCGCGACGACTCAAGCGGGATAGACCTGCTTATTGTAGGCAGCGTTAATCCGAATAAATTGCACAAATTCGTATCAGAATTAGAGTCCAAAGAAAACAAAGAACTTCGCTATGCGCTTTTTTCGCTTGAAGAATACAAATACCGGGATCAAATCAAGGACCGTTTCGTAACAACCATAAAATCCTCTAAAAAGCAGGTCCTATTCGATAAGCAGCACCTGCTTGGATGATAAAAAGAAGGGAATTATAGATGGATATTCAGTTTTTTGGTGCGAATTGCGTAACGTTAAGTTACCAAGGGGTACGGGTAGTAGTCGATGATAATCTGGCGGATCTCGGAGCAAAATCTATCACTAAGAACGGTGACGTAGCACTTTTTACCGGTATACATGGTGAGCCGAAAGCCGAAACGAAGCTCACGATTGATTCACCCGGTGAATTTGAAGTGGGTTCGTTTTCAATAACCGGGATACCTGCACAAGCTCACATAGACGATCAAAGCAAGTTAGCGGCAACGATGTACCGGATTGAAGCGGGCGACATCAAATTGCTAGTAACGGGCCACATTTATCCCAAACTATCTGACAATCAGCTAGAGGCGATCGGCATGACTGAACTCGTTATCATCCCAGTCGGCGGCAGCGGATACACGCTCGATCCCGTCGGCGCATTAGACGTTATAAAATCAATCGAGCCGAAAATCGTGATTCCAACGCATTACGGTGATAAATCACTGCAATATCCGGTGCCTCAGCTATCGCTAGAAGAAGCGCTGAAGGGTTTGGCGATGGAACCAGCCGAAACCTTGAATAAGCTCAAATTAAAGCCGGGCGAGCTTTCGGAGTCACTGAAGCTAATTGTTTTGGAGAAATCTTAAAAGATTAGGCAGGGGTGACGCGGACTTTACTGCCCGATTGCACTAGGAGACCCTTTTTCTTGAGGGTGCGGATAGCCTGAGTACTGACCTTGAGTTTGACCTTTTTGCCATCGACGATGACAGTTTTGGTTTGAAGATTCGGTTTCCAGACTTTTTTAGTGTGGCGCTGCGAAAAGCTGACATTGCTGCCGTATTGCTTGCCTTTACCGGTAATTTCACATTTCTGCATAATGATTAGTCTTTCTTGTCCTCTTTGAGGGAAGACGATTCAAGGAGTTATTTTATATCGTTTCCCCTGATAAGTCAACAATCATAACACTGTAAATAACTGCTATACTAAAAGGCACATATGTTAGGGAACTTGCATGCATCAGATCTGTTGATATTTCTGTTTGCTTTGATAATTTCGATGGTAATACACGAATTCATGCACGGATTCGTGGCATATAAATTAGGCGATACGACAGCGCAAGAAGAAGGGCGGTTAAGTTTTAATCCTTTAGCCCACATCGACCCCTTCATGACAATCATCTTGCCGGCGATTACGCTGCTTTTAGTTGGAATTCCGATCTTGGCAGCCAAACCAGTACCTTTTAATCCGGCAAGGTTAAAATATGACGACATGGGCGTGGCACTTGTGGCAGCGGCCGGTCCAGTATCTAATCTAGTGTTAGCAATAATCGGTGCGTTCATCTTGAATGGCATGACCACAGAAAGCTTTGCAGCAAAAGCGATTTATGATTTTGTGACGCTTAACGTTGCACTATTTGTCTTTAACCTAGTACCGATACCGCCACTAGACGGTTCACGAATTGTCTACGCATTTGCGCCAGAACCGGTACGCAAATTATTCGAGCAAATTGAGCCGTACGGGTTTTTTATCGTTTTTGGGTTGTTATTTACTACGCACTTCGCTGTACTGACAAACATCAATCAGATGGTTCTGGATCTTTTGTCCCACCTATAACCGAACCAAGCTGTATAATAGTAATTAGGCCGGTCTGCCGTACAAATGATTATCTGAATATTTTAGATATTAGGGAGCCTAAGATTTATTGTCACCGTGGTGATGATGTGCGGGCACCCACCTGCATTATTGCGGGTTAATCATTTTCGGCAGGCCGCCTATTTTTATTTAAGCAAAGTCACCAAAATAAGGGGTCCCCGGAAAATGCAAAGCATTTTTTGGGGTAAAGAAAGAGCTGCGTAAAACCCCACCTCTGCTTTGGCCACTTGATTGCCAAAGCAGAGGTGGGGTCGAAGAAGATTCTGACGTGGTCGGGGTGACAGGACTTGAACCTGCGACCTCACGGCCCCCAGCCGTACGCGCTAGCCAACTGCGCCACACCCCGAAAAGACAGCTTTCATTTTAACAGATTAAAGCGTATATGTGCGATAATACTTCTAAGATATGAAAAAATTGAAATTCGAACACAACTTAGCGAAGTTGATCGTTGATGGTAAAAAAACGTCAACGTGGCGGTTATTTGATGATAAGGATTTGACCGTAGGCGACGAAATTGAACTTATCGATAAAGTAAACCCGAACAAACCAGAGACATGGAAGCCGATCGGAACTGCGAATATAACTAAAATCGTCGAAAAACAGCTCGGCGACATCGATGAATCTGATACTCAGGGGCATGAGAAGTATAGTTCGCAAGAAGAATTGCTTGAGACGTTTCGGGATTATTATGGGTCGAATGTGAACTCCAAAACAACGGTCAAGATCATTAGTTTTAATTTTAAGTCGCCTCGAGAAGGGAACTCGGATCAGAAAACTACCCCGAAAACTCATATTGATTCAATCAAGCTATATGCGGACGGGGGATCGCGCGGAAACCCTGGGCCGTCAGCTAGCGGATTCGTATTGCTGGATATGGACGATACTATATTGGTAGACAAGGGGATTTATCTAGGGCTGACGACCAACAATCAGGCGGAATATCAGGCGCTCAAGTTCGGGCTGGAAGAAGCAGCTAAAATGCACGTTAAAAGTGTAGATGTTTATATGGACAGTTTGTTGGTAATCAACCAGATGAAGGGTATTTTCAAGGTCAGGAACCGCGATTTATGGCCCATCCACGAAGCCATCAAGAAATTGGCGGTTACATTCGATCATATTTCGTTTACGCACGTACCGCGAGAACTGAACAAGCTGGCGGATGCAGCGGTCAACAGGTCTCTCGACGAACAGGCGAGCCAAGCTTCCAAAATTATGCCATAAGTGTTATAATTGATGTTAAGCCAGATTATCGGCTGATCGCCCCGCTTTCGCGGAGAGGAAAGTCCGGGCAGCATAGGGAATGGCAGTTGCTAACGGCAACCGGGGGAAACCCTAGGGAAAGTGCCACAGAAACGAAACCGCCCCGATTTATCAGGGTAAGGGTGAAACGAGCGAGGTAAGAGCTCGCATTTTGTACCGGTGACGATACAAAACGGTAAACCCTGCCTGCTGCAAGGAGACAAGTTTTAGTCCGTTTACTCGGATTGGTTCCCGCCAGAACTTGTCATAAGACCCGCTTGATCCTTGGTGGCAACATCAGGACTAGATAGATGATCAGCTAAAACAGAACCCGGCTTACGGATAGTCTGGTCATAGTATCAAAAAACCGTCGTTATAACGGCGGTTTTTTGTATCCTATAAAGATTGATTGGATTATTTGGCAGATTTTACTACTGCTTCAAAAGCTTCGGGTTGGTTTACAGCCAATTCGGCCAATACTTTGCGGTCCAGAGTAACATTCGCAGCTTTTAGCCCTGCGATAAGCTTGCTGTATGTCGTTCCGTTCAATCTTGCTGCAGCGTTGATGCGTGCATTCCAAAGCTGCCGGAACGTACGTTTGCGTGTGCGGCGGTCGCGTGTAGCGTATTGCAGTGATTTCGTAACTGTCTGGCGGCCGCGCTTTATACTTGCACGGTTCGGGTGGGTCATACCCTTGGTCGCTTTTCGGATTTTCTGATGCCGTTTATGGCTGGCAACGCCTCGTTTGACTCTCATAAAACTCTCTCTTAAGCTCCAAGATTTAACTTTATATTCTTGGCAACCCGGCCACCGATGGTTTCAAGACCAGCCAATTTGCGCTTGCGCGCAGCACTTTTCTTCTGAAGAAAGTGGCTCGCATACGAATGGCGGCGGCGTACTTTGCCGTTTTTGGTGAGTTTGACGCGGTCTTTGGTGCCGCTATGCGTCTTTAACTTTGGCATGATGTGGGTTACTCCTTACAACAAAACTTAATTGCTTGCCGGCAAGCTGTGGTTGTTGATCGACAACGATTGATTCGCCTAATTCTGAGATTATCTTTTCAGCAAGTTTAAAACCTAGCTCTTTGTGGGCTAACTCTCGGCCTCGATAGAATACAGTGATTTTGACTTTGTGGCCGTTAGTTAGGAATTTCGATACTTTGCCTAGCTTTACCTGCATGTCATGGTCGCTGATTTTTAAACCCAGACGCATTTGTTTGACTTCCAAAACCTTTGAGTTGCGTTTGTTACGCTGCTGCTGTTTGGTTCGCTGGTAGTTAAATTTTCCCCAATCGATAATCTTAGCAACTGGTGGATTAGCATCCGGTGCGATCTCGACGAGGTCTAACTCTTGCTCTTGGGCGGCTCTTAGCGCTTCTGTTCTAGATAGAACGCCGAGTTGATTACCTTCCGCGTCAATTACTCTGAGTTGCGACGCTTGTATAGATCCATTCAAGCGGACAGGCTTGCTGATAGAAATAGTCTCCTTTGAATTATTTAGACAACCAAGCAATTGTAACAGACATAGCAACAGGGGTCAACCCGTAATAGGAATTATGCTTGGCTTTGCGCGTACTTATGAAAATGAATGTGGTCTGAATTGCAGAGCTTCTGTGATATGTGCCGGCAAAATTTGGTCTGAATTATCTAAATCTGCAATCGTTCGAGCGACTTTGATTGAACGCATATAAGCCCGAGCGGACAAGTCTAATTTTTGCGCAGCTATATCAAGGATAGACTTAGAATCAGAACTAATATTAGATATTGATGTTATATCCCGATTATTCATATCACAATTGAGCTTGAAATTTTTAAATCTCGCGGCTTGTTTCATCCTTGCCGCATTGATTCTTGCACGAACTGTATCGTCATGATGTCTATCGCGTTTTTGTAATAATAATTTGTCGTGGTCGACTTCCTGTACATTCACAAACAAATCGATACGGTCTAATAACGGACCGGAGATCTTCTTCTGGTATTGATTTATACGGTGTGCAGAGCACTCGCAAGTTTTATTAGTACCATAATAACCGCAGGGGCAGGGATTTGCAGTAGCAATAAATAAGAAGTTGGCCGGATATTCTATTGTTTCTTTGGCGCGCGATACCGTTACAGTGCGGTCTTCAAGGGGCTGGCGCAGTGCTTCAATTGTTTGCCGCTGGAATTCAGGTAATTCATCAAAAAACAAAATACCTCTGTGGCTCAAGCTGATTTCTCCTGGACGCACCGTATTACCGCCGCCTATGATTGCGACATGGCTGGCACTGTGATGCGGACTTCGTAACGGACGGACAGTCATAATCTGTTCGTAGTTGTTGTTAGTCAGACTATGCAAGTGCGTGACCTCCAGCATCTCCTCGTGGTTGAGACGGGGCAATATAGACGGTAGCGCTTTAGCAAGCATGCTTTTACCGGTACCTGGCGGACCATTCAACATAATGTTGTGTGCGCCGGCTGCAGCTATTTCTAGCGCACGCTTAGCTTGGGCTTGGCCGACGATATCACTGAGCTCAGTTTCATGGCTTCCAATCTCCGCTAAATCGTCGGAAAATATTCCATTGCCTGTCTCGATAGCTTTCAAAGGTGTTATGCCGTTTAGGTGTAAGTAAATTTCCCGCAAACTACGTACTGGGACTATTTGGACGTTCGGAACCATGGCAGCCTGTTTCTGATTACCTTTCGGGATATAAAATGTTTTTATTCCACCAGATCTGCCGCTAATCAGTTTACCGATGATTCCACGGACTGGCCGGATAGTACCATCAAGCCCTAACTCACCGATGATAGCATCGGTTTTTGAAGGAATATTTTTCAACTGTCCGCTACTCGCTAAAATTGCGGATGCGATGGCCAGATCAAGACTACTGCCGTCTTTCGGTACATCAGCCGGCGCCAGATTAATACTGATTCTCTTGCGCGGCATCTGTATCTGGGAGTTGGTGAACGCGCCTCGTAATCGCTCCTTGGACTCGTCGACGGTCTTATTGGCGAAACCGACGATCAGGATTGCAGGCAAGCCGCTCGAAATATGGCATTCGATGTCTACGATAATGCCTGAGTTACCATAGCTTATTACGCTTTTGACCGCCTCGCTCATGAGCAGGTATTTTATCTAAATTCAGCGAAATAATGCAATCATAAGCTTTCTATTGCAAGGAAAAACGATGATTTTTTGCGTAATTAATTGTGGTGGAACTGGTCAAGCAACCATAAGGGTATTACAGGGGCTAATAATGAAACAACCGCTTGCGAGAAGCGGTTGTAACAGATACGGTTTTTTGTTTTTGAGCACTTTTTTTATTCATAAGTGCTACGGTTATATTAGAGGATAACCAGTATCGCTGTCAACAAAAAAATCAAAAAAAAATCCGAACCTGTGCATAACTTTAAATAAATCAATACAGGACAATATTTAGTTGATTTTTGTTAGCCGAAAACGCACAGTGCTGTTCATTCTGAACTTGACTTTAAACGCAAATTGCGGTATGTTTTTAAACGTAAGTACAAAAACAAAAACTTACAATTTGAGTACCGGGTTAACGCCCAAAATCGTCGCTCTATGATGCTTAATAGGCGTCAAGAGCGGTCAGTCAAAGCCGCGGCGATAAGCGCTATATATTTAAATAAAGAGCGGATTTATCGCCGGGCTATCAAGGTGATTCAGGAAGAGCTGTCGCGCCTCACACGCTGACGGCTTTCTTTATGCCCTAACTGCATCTTTTTAAATAACTATGTTCATACAATTTCTAAAACGTACATTCAAAATCATTATCATAGTCGTCATAACGATACTATTATTGACGATGACCAACCCAAATCATATGGCGTCGGTTATACTAGTTGCACCATTCGTGTTGTTTGCACTTATTATCTATCAGATTGCCATGGCGGTCTTCAAATATTCCAACGACGCGCATATCGATCAGGAAACTAAGGCTCATATAATTCGCCCTCGATTAATAGCTGCTCTAGCAGCCGGTTTCCCAGTATTATTGCTACTTCTGCAATCAATAGGGCAGTTATCGCTCAAAGATGTAATAACGGTCACGGCGATCATTATCCTTGCGTATTTCTATATGGGGAAATTTTCATCCAAAGCCCAAACGCAGTGATGCTCGTTTAATACGGTTATAAGCTGTTATAATACTAATTAAGATGAACCCGAATACTGACGATGCACCAGTACGACCATTAAGCACGCCCGAACCGCCTGAAAATCCAGCGGCAGGTGCTCCGAATGATAACCCAGCCAGCAACGCTGCATATATCCAACCGAATCAAAGTGGCGGTAGCACGTCGTTGCCGGCTCAAAACGGTATAGCATTACCATATCCAGGGTCATCAGCGAGCGTTCCGAAAAGTCTGAGCAATCAACAGCGTATACCCATCCCAGGGGCGCAGTCCAAAGATGAAGATACTTCAATCGAAAGAGAAGTTATTGCTAAGGCTATGGCAGTCGTACAGCATACCGGACATGACCCCTACTTGCAGGCTAAAGAGATAGCAAAGGTGAAGGCTGATTTATTAAAAAGGCGATACGGTAAAATTATAAAAGTAAGCGAAGGGTGAGCATAATCACGTGGCTGTCATTCTGTTTTTATTCGTACTCATAGCTATTGGGGCTGCGATAATAGTCCCGATTACTTACGTACGATCAAGGCAAGCTGCGAGGGAACAGAAAAACTATGAGCGCGGCCTAAAAATGGTGCCGTTCTTAATTCATTTGCCGCCTCCTAGTGATGATGTTGAGGGAAATGGGCGGGATGTGCGCGACGTAACCGAAGAAACTATATCCAAGGCTCAGATCGTCTATAACATTATCGCCAGTACGTTCCAAAAAGGATGGAAAAACAAACTATACGGTCAGCGCCATTTTTCATTTGAAATTATCGGATCGCGCGGATTCGTCTATTTTTACGCGGCCGTACCGATATCGATGGCAGATGTCGTAAAGCAGGCGATTGTCAGCGCATATCCGTCCGCAAGGCTTGAAGAAGTCGCTGACCACAATATATTCAACCCGGTCGGTAAAATTAACGCTGTAGCGGGCGGAGAACTTGTCCTGAAAGAAGAATTCGCCTATCCGATTGCGACTTTTCAGGAATTGAAGCGTGACGCTATGCAAGCGTTGCTAAATTCTTTAGCAAATCTCGGCAAAGAAGACGGTGTCGGTATTCAAATTATGTTAAGGCCGGCAGACCCATCATGGCGCAAAAAAGCTCAAGAAATCGCAAGCAAAAAGCGAAGCGGCAAAGAAGATAAGAATATTGGGGCAAAACTTTTTGAATGGGCAAAATTGCTCGGTACTGCACTTGTAAAAGTGCCCGATGAAAAGGATCATAACGACAAAAAAGATTTATCCGACTTGGAGCAGGCGGTCGTAAATGCGATTGATGATAAGACCCGAAGCCCTGGTTTTGAAGTCCTGATTCGCGTGATTGCATCGTCGAATATATCACAACGCTCGCAATCAAATCTAAGTAATGTAGTGGCTGCATTCGCACTCTTTGACGCCCCTGGGCGCAACGGGTTCAAATTTAAACCTTCCAAAAACACTGAAGAGCTTGCGACTGATTACATATTGAGGCTATTTCCACAACGAGATAATGACAACATATTAAATTCGATCGAGCTTGCTACGATATTCCATTTTCCGGATCAGCGCAGCATTCCGACGTCGCAATTGGAGCGCCAAGACTCCAAACAAGTCGATGGCCCGCGCAACGTTCCAGAAAAAGGTCTGCTACTTGGGTACAATATTTTCCGCGGCGTCAAAAAACCGATCCGGCTTGGCATTGGAGACCGGCAGCGGCATATGTACGCGGTGGGACAGACCGGTACAGGTAAATCTACGTTTCTAGAAAACCTTGCACTGCAAGACATGTTAAGCGGCAATGGTTTTGCATTTGTCGATCCGCATGGCGACACCGCAGAGAAATTGCTTTCTATGGTTCCAAAGGAACGTACCGAAGACATAATTTATTTCTGTCCTGCGGACATGGACTATCCGATGGGCCTGAACCTGTTCGAATTCGAGAATGAAGATCAGAAAGATTTCCTTATACAGGAAGCGTTGAACATGCTGTACAAGCTGTACGATCCGCAGCACCAGGGCATCATGGGCCCACGATACGAGCATCTGTTCCGCAGCGCCGCATTAACAATCATGGCTGACCCGGAAGGCGGGACATTCATCGATATACCAAAACTTTTCCGCGATCCGCAATATGTCAAACAAAAGTTAGTGCATGTAAAAGACCCGAGCGTCATCGAATTCTGGCAGAAAGAAATGCCGCAATCGCAACGTTCGAACGAGTTCGGCGAGGTCGTCAGCTGGTTCGTAAGTAAATTCGGCGCGTTCTTATCGAATACGATGATGCGTAATATCATCGGCCAGACGGACAGCGCGTTCAATCTTCGCGATGTGATGGATAATAAAAAAATCTTGCTCGTTAATTTGAGTAAAGGCCGGACAGGGCAACTTAATATGCAGCTGCTTGGCATGATTTTCGTAATGAAATTCCAGGCTGCGGCTATGAGCCGGGCCGATGTACCCGAAAAAGATCGCGTTGATTTCGCCTTATACGTAGATGAGTTCCAGAATTTCTCGACCGATTCATTTGCGACGATAATGTCCGAGGCACGGAAATACCACCTTAACTTGATCGTGGCGAACCAGTTTACGACACAGCTTAGCGAAGAGATCAGGGATGCTGTATTCGGAAATGTGGGAACGACAGTTGCATTCCGTGTCGGCGACCGCGACGCAGAATCCCTGCACAAGTATTTCAGGCCGTCTTTCGAAGAAACTGATCTGATCCGTCTGCCAAATTACAATACGATTGTCAGAACGATGATCGGCGGGGTACCTACGCAGCCGTTCAGTATGGCGACATTGCCACCGCTCGGTACGCCGAACCAGAAACTGTCTACCGCATTAAAACAGCTGTCCGCAGCCAAATTCGGCCGGCCGAAAGCTCAGGTCGAATCTGAAATATTCAAGCGAATGGAAACCAAACAGTTAGCACCATCAGCAGCCGGCGGCATGCCGCCATCGCTTGGTACAGGCCCGGCAGGGTGGCCTGGAGCTGCTGGCGGGCCAGGCCAGCGCACAATGCCCGGTGCAGCACCGGCAGGATTGCCGCCAGCAGCGCCTGCAAGGCCGTCATCGGCGTCTTTCCTGGACGATTGGTTAACGAAGCGCAAAATGCCTTCAAGGCCCGTTACATCGCCATTTGGTGCGCCATCAGCACCGCAGCAATCTACATATCCTTCCGCACCGCAGCAAACGGGGTTTAATCCGGCAACAAATATCGCACCGCAAACTAATGCAAGTTTTCAAACCACACCCGCAGGTGCAACGCAGTCAGTCATGCCGCAGCCGCCGGCACCTGTAATGCCCGCACAACCAGCCGAGACTAAACTAGAACTTCCAGAAACTGATAATACGGCAATGGACCTAAAGAAAAATTCACCGGATAGTGGCCATTTGAGCCACGGAGATACTATTTATATCGATAAATAAGGGGCGTAATAGGCGTCGTTAAGATTGTTTCTTGAGTCGAAATCGTCTATAATAAATGGTAGTGGGATTGTAATTAACAGAAGTTAAAGGTAAGAGGGTTATTACTAGTGGCCAAACAAAAAGACGATAATTCATATAAGGCAGACCAGATACAGGTGCTAGAAGGTCTTGAGCCTGTCCGCAAGCGGCCAGGTATGTACATTGGCGGCACCGGCAGCGAGGGCCTGCATCATTTGGTATGGGAACTTGTCGATAATGGTATCGACGAAGCACTAGCTGGATATGCATCAGAAGTCGAAGTCGAACTGCTGGCAGACGGTGGCGTCAAAGTCATCGATAACGGTCGTGGTATTCCAACTGATATCAACACCAAAACAGGCAAGAGCGGCGTCGAAACGGCGCTGACAATTCTACACGCCGGCGGTAAGTTTGGCGGCGGCGGATATAAAGTGTCCGGTGGTTTGCATGGTGTTGGAGTGAGTGTCGTTAACGCTTTATCTACCCGACTTATCGTTATCGTTCATCAGAACGGTAAAACATTCAAGCAGGAATACGAACGCGGGGTGCCAAAATCTAAATTGCAAGCGGTCGGCACGAGCGACAAGTCAGGCACCGAAATAACCTTTTATCCCGATGACACAATTTTTGAAACGGTCAATTTTAATTACGACACGATTTTAGATCGTTTACGGCACCAGGCTTATCTCACAAAAGGCGTCAGAACTTCAATTAAAGATGAATCTTCTAGTAAAAGATATAGTTTTTATTTCGAGGGTGGTATAAAATCTTACGTTCGTCATTTGAATGTGGGCAGAGAAATGGTCGACGAAGATATATTTTATGTAGACAAAGAAGTCCAAGGTACGCAAATAGAAATCGCCTGCCAGTATACCGATAGTTTCAGCGAAACTATCAAGACTTTCGCAAACAACGTACTGAATCCAGACGGTGGTACTCATCTGACTGGTTTTCGATCGGCTCTTACGCGCGTCATTAACGATTATGCCCGTAAAGCCAGCTTATTGAAGGAAAAAGAAGAAAACTTGACGGGTGAAGATTGCCGAGAAGGTTTGACGGCAGTTATCTTGGTCAAATTAGCAGATCCGCAATTCGAAGGTCAGACCAAAAACAAGCTAGGCAACCCCGAAATCCGTGGATACGTCGAACAAGTTTTGGCGGAGTATCTCGGGTATTATTTGGAAGAGCATCCGGGAGTTGCACGAAAGATTGTCGGTAAGGCATTGCTTGCGGCACGAGCCCGAAAAGCTGCGCGCGCTGCACGCGAGAATATTATCCGCAAAGGCGTTTTGGATGGCGCAAGCTTGCCCGGCAAACTAGCGGATTGTTCATCAAAAGATCCAAGTAATTCAGAAATTTACCTGGTGGAGGGCGACTCGGCCGGCGGTTCGGCAAAAAGCGGCCGCGACAGTAAGACACAAGCAATCTTGCCGCTTCGTGGAAAAGTCCTGAACGTAGAGCGGGCCAGGCTTGATAAAATGCTCGGCAATAACGAAATTTTAAGTTTGATTAAAGCATTGGGCGTTGGAATCGAAGAATCGTTTGATGTCAAAGGTTTACGCTACGATCGCATCATTATAATGACCGATGCCGACGTTGATGGTTCGCACATCAGTACATTACTGCTGACATTTTTCTTCAGATTCATGAAGCCCGTTATCGATGAAGGTCATTTGTATCTGGCGAAACCGCCGTTGTTCGAACTAGTTAAGCCTGGGCGAAAAACGAGTGAATTCATATACGACGAAAACGATCTGGATACTGCGTTAGACAAGGCGATTGAAAAACGCCAAAAAGACGGTACTAAGGTAAATAGCGATGACGAGCGTTATAAGCAGGCTGGATTTATTGAACAAAAACGTTATAAAGGTCTGGGCGAAATGGACGCCGAGCAATTGTTCGAAACTACCATGAATCCCGAAAAGCGCGTGTTGATAAAAGTCCGTGTTGAAGATGCCGAAAAAGCCGATGCGATCTTCAATAAGTTGATGGGAACAGAGGTAGAGTTGCGCAAAAACTTTATTCAAACTCATGCTAAATTCGTAAAAGACCTGGACATATAACATGGACGAAGAACAAGAAATGGCTAATTT
The DNA here is from genome assembly GCA_035478715.1 of Saccharimonadales bacterium (SeqCode). GTDB lineage: Bacteria > Patescibacteriota > Saccharimonadia > Saccharimonadales > UBA4665 > JAICLK01. The sequence goes on along the minus strand of DATIJK010000001.1, from coordinate 3,479 downwards.
AGCGAGCGGAGCGCCTTTAGAAGGCGAAGTATTGAAAGCTGATCATTCGCGTATAGTCGAGCAACGGACTGTCGAAAACGTCATGGAAGACAGTTATCTCCGCTACTCGATGAGTGTGATTGTTGAGCGCGCGCTTCCTGATGTACGCGATGGCATGAAACCTGTCCACCGGCGCATTTTATATAGCATGAATAGCGACGGTTTACGCTCCAGTGCTCGGCACCGTAAAAGCGCAAATGTAGTTGGTGCGGTAATGGGCAAGTATCACCCGCATGGGGATTCCTCGATATATGACGCCTTAGTCCGTATGGCGCAGCCATGGTCAATGCGATACATGCTGATTAACGGGCAAGGGAACTTTGGATCAATGGATGGCGATCCGCCAGCCGCAATGCGGTATACCGAAGCTAAAATGGCTCGGGTTGCCGATGAATTATTGGCAGACATCGACAAAGAAACGGTTGATTTTCGCGACAACTACGACGGGACAACACAGGAACCGTCCGTATTGCCGGGTAAGCTGCCAAATCTTTTATTGAACGGTCAGCTCGGCATTGCCGTGGGCATGGCTACTAATATTCCGCCGCATAATTTAACCGAATTGATCGATGCGACGGTGCATCAGATCGACCACGAAGACGCGACATTAGACGATTTATTGCAGCACATCAAAGGCCCGGATTTCCCAACCGGCGGTGTAGTTTATGGCAAAGAATCGCTAAGGACGGCCTATGCAACCGGACGAGGCGGGGTGGTGGTGCGCGGTGTAGCTGATGTAGTCGAAGGAGCCAAAGGCAGGCACCAGATCGTCATCAGCGAAATTCCTTATGCATTGAATAAAGAAAGTCTGATTATTAAAATCGCTGACTTAGTCAAAGAGAAAAAGATCGGCGGTATATCGGATATCCGCGATGAAAGCGCGCGGGGCATCGTGCGTATAGTCATTGACCTGAAAAAAGATGCTTACCCTAAGAAGCTGCTTAACCAGCTGTACAAACTGACTCCATTGCAAACGTCGTTCCACTACAACATGATGGCGCTCGTGGATGGCATCCAGCCGCGCGTACTGGGCCTCCAGGACATTATTAACGAGCATATCAAGCATCGGCGCGTGGTGGTGCGAAGACGCACTGAATACGAGCTACGCAAGGCAAAAGAACGCGCCCATATTTTAGAGGGCCTGAAGATCGCACTGGATCACATCGATGAAGTCATACGGGTGATTCGCGCGTCCGAAACATATGACATCGCACTCGAAGCCTTGATGACCACCTTCAATCTTAGTGAAATTCAGGGCAAGGCAATTTTAGCGATGCAGCTTCGCCGGTTGACCGGGCTTGACCGCAAAGAAATAGAAGATGAACTGGCCGAACTCATCAAATTAATTGCTGAACTTGAAGGCATTTTGGCAGACGAAAAGAAGATCCTGAAAATCGTAAAAGACGAACTGCTCGAGCTGAAAAAACAGTACGGCGATGAACGCCGCACAAAAATCATACGGCAAGAACTTGGCAAATTAAGCGATGAAGATCTGGTGCCGGACGAACAAGTCGTGGTTACGTTAACTTCTGCAAATTACGTCAAACGAAGCTCGATCGCCGAATACAAGAAGCAAGGTCGCGGCGGCAAAGGCCGGCGGGGCATGGTTACGCGCGAAGAAGACGTGATTGAGCACGTCGTCAACGCCAGCACGCATGACTTCTTACTGTTCTTCACGAACAAAGGCCGCGTATTCCGTATCAAGACATACGAAGTGCCTGCGGCAAGCTTGAATGCCAAAGGTGTCGCGATAGTCAATCTGCTCCAACTACAACCGGAAGAAGCCGTGAGTTCGGTGATTAATGTCAGTAAAGGTAATGATGCGGCGAACCTGATAATGTGTACCGTGCGCGGCGTCGTTAAGAAAACACCATTTGAACAGTACAAGAACGTCCGTACCAGCGGCCTTATCGCAATCAATCTGGATGAAGGCGATGAGCTCAAATGGATCCGTATGACTAATGGCAATAACGAAGTCCTGATTTCGACATCGCAAGGTCAGGCAATCCGCTTCCACGAAAAAGACGCCCGACCGATGGGCCGCGTATCTCGCGGCGTGCGTGGCATCCGTCTGCGCAGCGGCGACCGGGTCATCGGCATGGATATCGTCGAAGAAGGTTCGAGCATATTTGTAATCAGTCAATACGGCTATGGAAAACGCACAAAAGTAGCTCAATTTACACCTCACGCTCGTGGTGGCGTGGGCATTCGTTCTGCAGTGGTGAATAAAAAGACTGGTGATTTAATCGGCGTAAAGACATTAAGTGAAGACGACGGCCAAGAAATTATCATCATTTCCAGCCAGGGCCAGACGATTCGGCTCGGCTTGAAGAATATTCCGGCGCTCGGGCGAGCCACGCAAGGCGTACGTATCATGCGCTTGAATGACGGTGATGAAGTTGTGTCTCTAGCGTTAGTAGACAAGGCAGAAGAGGATGAAGACGAGGATGAAGAAACACCTGAATCTGAGTCGAAACCCGCCGAAAAAGCCCCAAAGAAGTCAAAATAGCAAAAACTACAACCATATTAGTTGACAATCTCTGTTTTACCAGATATGATGTGACGAGCTTTCAAGGGAAGTCTGTTAGATTCACTTCTGATTTCTCTAAAAGAGAGCCTTAAAAATTGAGTAGTGCAAATCAACGTCAGTTCATTTTTGACATGTTTATTTACCGCCTCTTAACAGAGGTGGTCCACATTAGCAAAGTCAAATTCTTTTGGAGAGTTTGATCCTGGCTCAGGATGAACGCTGGCGGCGTGCCTAATACATGCAAGTCGAGCGGAAAGGCTCCTACTCTGTGTTTAAATCATTGAACATAGTGTTGGAGTACTCGAGCGGCGGACGGCTGAGTAACGCGTAGGAACGTACCCCAAAGTGAGGGATAAGCACCAGAAATGGTGTCTAATACCGCATGTGGTCTTCGGATTAAAGCTTCGGCGCTTTGGGAGCGGCCTGCGTATGATTAGCTTGTTGGTGAGGTAATAGCTCACCAAGGCGACGATCATTAGCTGGTCTGAGAGGATGATCAGCCAGACTGGGACTGAGAACGGCCCAGACTCCTACGGGAGGCAGCAGTAGGGAATTTTCCACAATGGGCGCAAGCCTGATGGAGCAACGCCGCGTGCAGGATGAATGCCTTCGGGTTGTAAACTGCTTTTATTTGTGACGAATTTGACGGTAGCAAATGAATAAGGATCGGCTAACTCCGTGCCAGCAGCCGCGGTCATACGGAGGATCCAAGCGTTATCCGGAATTACTGGGCGTAAAGAGTTGCGTAGGTGGCGTCGTAAGTTGGTAGTGAAATCCTGGGGCTCAACCCCTTACCCATTACCAAAACTGCGAAGCTAGAGGATGAGAGAGGTTATTGGAATTCCTAGTGTAGGAGTGAAATCCGTAGATATTAGGAGGAACACCGATGGCGTAGGCAGATAACTGGCTC